>JAYTKX010000063.1:0-55562 GCA_043729865.1 Methanobacteriota archaeon | reverse complement strand
CCTTCAGGCTCCTGTGCTGGATGAGCCTATCTGTGTGCTGCATGCCGGCGCACCCGCAGTAGCATGAAAGGTACATGACCTTATCCTGGTTATTCACTGCGAAAGTGTAGGCATCCTCTACACGCACGGTTTTATAGGCGAAATCCGGAAGTTCGAGATCCCATGATCGACTTATATTTTTGCCCCCCAAATTCTCATCGCTCGTTCTGTCTATCAATTGAGAGCCTCCAATTAGAGCATATGCTATTATTAAGAGTGCAGCGATCGAAATTGTAATAGAAATAAATTTTGATCTCATATATCTTCCTCTTTATCATATTATCAATAGTATCACGAAGCCCATAGCCACCATAAATGACCCCATAACCAGTTTTACTCTTGTTCTATTCCTGGATTGCCATGCCATCATCTTATCAACTACAGCCCTATTTGAAGAAGCAAGAAGGATTATCACAAGAGGCACGATAAGCATCAGGTTGTAAAGCAGAAGGTAGAGTATTCCCTGAGCAAGTGTGGATTGTAATGATAACAAACCTATGACGGCAAGATATATGCCGCCGCTGCATGGAACCGTGCAAAGACCGACAAGGACCCCGGCTCCGAAGACTCCGGGAGATGTGGTGCGCCTTATCCAGTTATTTATAGATGTATGCATTCTCTCCGGTATTACCAGAAAAGAACTGCCAGGAATAAAGTAATCCTTCATGACAACCACGCCAAGTATCATTGAAATAAATGCGGCAGCTTTTCCCACCGCATGCGTTGTAGAAAAGAATGATATAGCGCTCAGCAAACCTACCCCTATCAATACGTAGGTCACAAATATTCCGCTAATGTATATCGAGCCCATTCTCATCAATCCGTACCTGTAATTTTCCTGCATCTGGAGCGTGCCCATGGTAAATGTTATAAAAAGTAGCAGGACTGCGAAAGCACAGGGATTGAAGCCGTCAATTAAGCCTGCCGTAATTACAAGTGGAAGAGTTAACGTTTGTGGGTCTATTGTCATAAAGGGTTACGCCCCTTTAGAACGTCTAGGGATGGTGCCGCATACCCCTTCGTTTGATAAAACTTTCCTAAAGTTTTTCATGATGCCTTCAAGCCACTATAAGCGTTCCATGCATACTGGGATTCTCTCTCCCTCCGCAGCACGAATCACAATACCAGTGATATTCTCCGTTCTGTGTAGGTGTGAACGTGAAAACCTTCTGGCTTTCAGGCTGAACTGTAATGTTCATGTTCGCTAAACCTGCTGTAAGAATGAAGTTGTGAACTCCGCCGCCGTCCGTGTGATGCGAATTGTCCGGGTTGATAAGATTGATGGTGACAGGTTGTCCTACTTTTGCATTGATAATATTAGGTTCAAAGCCTGCCATAGTGATTGTCATTTTGATAGCCTCTTTGTCCACAGGCTCCAAAGCTGCTGATTTGCTCATGACTAAAAAAATTGCAGCCCCGAATATCGCAATAACGATTACCATGAACAATATACTCATGTAAGGTGGCTTTTTTTCTTGATTATCTTTCAACATTTGTTTGTGTTTTTTTGATCTTGACATTATTACTCCTTCTGATTACCTTCATTTCAGGTCTGTTTCATCCCCTTTTGCAACAGTTCGTACTGACCATTATCTTTTAATTTATCGATTTTAATAAAAATCTGTATTGCTTTCTGCCTGTATTCTTCTATTATTTTCCTTAATTCTTCAGACCTTTCAGTTCCTGCATGTTTTTCAAATCCATAAATGGTCTGGAAGATCTTTCTTTTCTCAAGTTCAAGTTCTTCCAGCGTATGCTCTTTTGTTCTTCCCCTTTTGATCTTTCCCCTAAAAAGATAAACCAAACCTGTTGAAAATAAAAAGAATAATCCAATTCCCATATACAGATAACCTGTCTCCTGCGTCATTTTAACTGGAATGCTGACTCTCTCTCCTGCCCTGAGATCATTAAAAGCGACAACATTGTATTCAATTCCTGCAAGAGTGATAGCGTCATATGACCCTTCCAGGTTCATCCCACTTTTTTTATCAACGAACATCGACAAGGAAGTTGTATTGTATATTGCACTCTTATTGAACACATATTCTGTGCCCTGAGGAATTAGTGTATAGGATATCTTCATCTCGAAGTTCTCCCCGGGCTTGATGGGCTGCATCGGATCCATATATACGATTCCTTCTTCCTGCACGAGACAGCATTCCATTGCCTGGGTTTTCAGATCTTTAGCATCCGGTGGGGTTGATATGGCAAAGAATGTATGGTTATCCTTACTGTAATAGATCTCTTGACCTTCGTTCATGAATACAACTATCTCAGATATCTCAAGAGAATTGTTTTTCTTTGAGATGAAAATATGATCGAGAGCCACTCTGATATCAAAGCTCTGATTGCTAAGGTCATGTCTATTGATCGAATTATTCCGGCTCTTTCCATCCTGGATGTTCGATGTAATATTTCCTGAATTTTTTTCATCAGAGATACTAAAATCGGTTTGCGCAGAGACAAGACTTATGAAATAAAATAATATTGTTAACACAGAAATGTGTCGCTTAAATCTGAAGCTCACTTCTCCTCCATTTCGGAAACAAACTTCCTGTATTCTTCTTCAAACCGCTCTTCGTACCGTCTTATATCAGATATGAGTTCCGTCTTCATTTTTCTGGTGAAAATGTACCCAAGGAAAGCAAATAAAAGGATCAATGATGCTCCGGCCATCCATAACGACATTGAATTTGTTTTTTCCGGGTGTGTCAGGATATCTTTTCCATATTCTGCCTGGAGAGCTGAAAATATCTGTTTTTCCGAAAAGCCATTTTCCTTCATCTGCGCTATCTCTTTTTTAAGCTGTATTGCAGTGGGGCAGTCGCACGTTGAAATAACCATGGCACATTCGCATGGGCAGATGAGGTCAGAAGTCATGTCCTCATCTGCCATACCATGATCGATTCCTGATATTAGAAGAATGAACAGTATGATCACTCTGAGCATTATTTCCATCGTCCTGAGATCAGGGAGACTGTATTGAACAGAGATGCGGGTCTCCCCGCGATCTCATCCATATTTACTCTTCGCGTTCGATATCATCTATCCTCTGTTCAATAGCCTCTTTTAATTCTACCCTGTTCTCTCCTTCTTTTTCTCGTTCCAGCAGCTCTTCCAGAATATCTATATCACCTATGTGCGCTATCATTTTTTCAAGTATTGGCACAGGCTGACCAAGATCAAGGTTTAACGCTGCTTCTTTTAACTGTTTTATAACAAGCGTTGCGTTTTCTTTGTATTCTTTTTTAAGCTCCTTGTACTCTTTTTCTGTAATTTCTCCTGAATTGAATTTATTTTCGAGAGCCAGAATTGATTTAAACGCAGCATTCTTTTCAGCCAGCAACTCGTCGAATGACATTTCAGTTATTTCTTTCCCGACTGTATTCTCTAAAACAGCATCCGTCTGCGAGATAACTTCATTTTCTTCCTGCGTCTCATCGATCGATACATTTGCTGCAGGTGCTTTTTTAACAAAGCGTCTTCCTGGCTTTTTCCCGATCTTGTTCTTAAGCAACGGATACGAAACTGCTCCGATCAATAATAATGCTACCACCGGGATAAGATAATTAAAATCTTCAGAGCTTCCTGTTTTTGACGGGACATACCCTGTTATTCTGATGTCCAGTCTCTGGTCCTTCGGAACATTCATGAAGCTTAAGACTTCGAATTCTTTCCCTTCGTTAGGAACTATTTCCTTTTTAGCAAATTGGCTTTCGATGCCGAAACCGTTCTTTTTATCAGATAGTACCGTGATGTATGATGTGTTGTATATCATACCTTTGAAAAACAGGTTATTTGAGGATTCAGGATTGAAAACATATGATATCTGAGCTGTATAAGTTTCCCCTGGCAGGATAGGGTTCATGGGGTCTATCCAGGCTGAATCTTTCTCCCTTTGCAGGCAGCACTCCATCGCATCGGTCGTAAACCTGGTTATACCCTCAGGCGTGGAGATGCCAACGTATGCCCTGTCCTTACTGAAGAAAACTTTATCTCCGGTATTCATGAATACAACATATTCATCCACTTTTATTCCATTCGATGTCTGAGACAGGATAATGTGGTCAACATTCACACTGAGAACATCTCCTTCTTTTGTTGATTCATATACCATGAAATCAGCATTTTCTGATGCGTTGACATTCTTCGTGTACGGAACGTCTGCATATGTAGCTTCAACAATGTAACTCTTTCCAGCATTGACCCTGTTGAACGAATATTTCCCGCTTTTATTTGTAAATGTGCTCATTACCTCGATCCCGACTGCATCCATGAGGCGGATGGGTATCCCAACAAGAGTCTTATTGACTTTCAGTACGTATCCATCAATCTTTTCCGAGAGATTGAAATCAACAACGGCTTTCCCCCTAAGACCTGTATTCTCCCCATATGTTATGCCGTTGTAGGTCACATTGACGCGGTACATGCCATCATTGAGATTGCTAAAGGCATAATCCCCGTTCTGGTCGGTTGCTGTTTCCGAAAGTTGTGTAAAATTATAAACCATGCCTCCTTCCTGGCTCTGCGTACTGGTAACACTGCTCATTGTGACTTTCAGGTCGGCAAGCTTTTTCCCGATGGATGCCACATTGCCGCTGATCTCTGCCGCTGAAGCAGCATTTGCGAGAATTACCAGTATCAGTAAAATTGAAAATAATCTATTCATGTTTTTCTCTCTCCTGCAAAAATTTTTCATATTCTAATTCAAATTCCTCGTTCTCATCCATTCTCTTCCTGCTGATCTTATAGACCACAACACCACCTACTATTAATCCGGCAGGTAATGCAAGCCAGACTATCCAGTCAAATCCCTCTTTCGGAGGTGTTGCAAAGATTTCCCTTCCGTATTTAGCCTCAAGCTCTTTGTAAATTTTTTTTTCTGACATTCCTTCCGCGATCATTCCACGGACTGTTTCTTTCATCTCATTCGCGCTATCCATCGGACAATCGATGACCAGCATTGTACATCCACCACCCTCAGGGCAGTTCAGGTTTGATGTGATATCTTCCTCTGTCACAGCCAGTACAGGTACTGTAAATACAAGGAGGAAGAACCAAATTGCAGTTATTTTTTTTATCATACGGATTCTCCACTGTCTATATATGCTGTTTTTTGTTTTATATTTTCATTTATATCTATATCGTCAAATGCTCTCTTTTGCCTAATGGGCACTACTGTTGATATGCATATCAGTATCCCAAGTATGAGAACGTAGAAGCCCCCTATCCACATCAGGAACATCATAGGCATTACCTTGATCTTGACAGTGGCGCTGTCAGCTGTAATAGCCTGGGCTGAGAAATACAGGTCGTCTATGCCCACCGTGTACGCCATGGGTTTGACATTTGTGCTTTCTTGCTTTGGATAATGGTACATGCGCGCTTCGCCTTTTGTCAATACCTTCTCACCGTTTTTATAAACATCAAAATAAGCAGCCTGTACATCTCTATTGCCTTTGGCATACTGGTCGATATTCGTAAGCTTGAAATTGTAATCACCCACGCTGTATGTGCCGCCAACTCTCATATTGAAGGTCTGTGCCTGCTCATATACTACGGCACCAGCGGCAGCTACAATTATCATAAGGATTGCAATATGGCACATGTAGCCACCGAAGGTGCGGCGGTTGTTCATGAACGCTCTGGCAATATTCTTTAATATCCCTGCATCCTCAAGCTTTTTCTGCTTTTTCACTATCCTTGAAATATCCATCAGGTGAGTGGATATAACAAGTACGGTGCCTGCAACCGCAATCTGCGCATAGAAATCACGGATACCGAGCGCAAAGGCGATGACCATTGCAACTGCTGCTGCTGCTAAGGGTTTAGAGAAGTTTCTTTTAAGATGGGAAACCGAGGCTTTCCTCCATGCAATAAGGGGGCATATAGCCATCAGGAAAAGAAGCGCTATGCCGAGCGGGACATTTATCTGGTTGTAAAAACTCGGGCCGACCATGACCTTGTAGCCGCGGAAAGCTTCCGAGAGCAGGGGGTATGTGGTCCCCCACAGCACAGATGCAGTGGCAGCCATGAATATCCAGTTATTATAGAGGAAACTTGCTTCCCGTGATACGAAGGACTCAAAGACTTTTTTGCTCTTTATTGTGTTGTACTTCCATGCCACGAGTATCAACGTCGCGGCAAGTATTACTATCATATAATTGATGTAATAAGAGGCTGTCACCGATTGCCCGAAAGTATGGACAGAGGCGATGATCCCGCTACGGGTGAGCAGTGTTCCATATACTACGAGTTCCCATGTAAACAGGATTAGCAGGATATTCCAGAACTTCATTCCGCCTTTACGCTCAGTTATCATGGTGCTGTGATAGAATGCGGTCATGGTGAGAAAGGGAAGGAAAGAGGCGTTCTCAACCGGGTCCCAGCCCCAGAAGCCGCCCCAGTTGAGCACAGTATATGCCCAGTAGCTTCCGAACATGTTGCCTAAGGCTAACCCAAGCCATGCCCAGAGAGCCCAGCGTCTTGCGCGGTAGATCCAGGTATCGTCTGCAAGATAGATGCCAGCCACCATCAGAGCGAACGGGATAATTACACCGGCGTACCCCCAGAAAAGTGTTGTTGGGTGGAACAGCATTCCAGGGTCCTGGAGCAGCGGATTTAGACCGTTTCCATCCACAGGCATGAAATCAAGCATCCTGAAAGGGCGGGAGACCGTGAGCAGCATGTAGAAGAAATAAGCAAGCGTGACCAGGATCACAGGCATTGCATGTTTGATCAGGTTATCATAGGATTTGCCCCGGACTGCGATAATTGCAATATAGATGGATATCAGCCATGCCCATAGCAGCAGTGACCCGTCAGCGCCTGCCCAGAATGCGGAAATAGTATATACCATAGACAAGTCAAGGCTGCTATATATCGCAACATATTCATACTGGAAGTTGCGGGTGATGAAGAGGTTGAAAAGCCAGATGGAAGCGATAGTGGTCAGAACAGCGATGCCGATAATTGCGATCCTTGCGCTGTCGAAGAGTTCATTTTTCTTTTTCCATATCCCGATTATGTGTGCAAAAAGTGCATAAACGGTCAATAACAGAGCGATGGTTAATGTCGTTTCTCCTAATTCCATTGAAATTCTCCTTTATGTTTCATTATGGTCTCCGTGATCAAGGTCTCCGCCGTATTTTGAGGGGCATTTCGTGACGACCAGGGTCGCCTGAAAAGTGTTGTTTATGAAATAACCTGTCACGACTGCCGGGATCCCCTCTTTGTAATTTCCGGGCATGCCTTCATTTGATACCACGGTAATCGTACCATTGTTATCTCCAAGTTTGAATGTCAGTCTGGCTTTTTCTGGCTCCCAGATTGTAGAACCTTTTACTATGGTCCCGTTCACGTTCACCACTGTTCCGTTCAGTGAATCCGCTTTCTGGACGAATTCGCCGACTTCATAGTAAAATGAGAGTGAGTTGCTAAAACTCTGCGCCCCAAGGTATATTATTAATACAGCCACGATAATGATGCCGAACATGTTTTTGTGTTTTCTGTTCATTCGGGTTCCTCTCATTTACATTAATTCAACCTCAACTTTACAGTCGTTGTAAACTAAACCAATTAAGAATCTACCATTATAAATGGGTTGTGGTTTATAAAAAACAAATTAATATGATGCTTCCTTAACATTTGTAAACCAGAATGAAATTGATAGGATAGGTGTGACCGGATGAGTTAGGAGTGGGAAAAAAGGTGGTTTTTCCGGCCACTAATCTACTAATAGAATGTCATTTTTCACCATCCATTATGTTCTCGCTGCTCGAATTCTGCGCCAGCGCCACAGCAACGCCGAAAATTAGCATTATTCCGAGAATTCCGATTATTAACATTGTCTTCTTTTTCATATTCTCATCCTTTTGTAAAGTACGATATTGCTATAACTGCAATAATCATAAGCACTAAATGCAGCCACATACCATTAGCGCCACCCCCGCAACAACCGCCTCCAGCATGGGCATGCTCTTTCTGGGCGGGATTATTTTCACTGCTTAAGCACGATTCTTAAATTTCCGTAATATTTTAACCGCAGATGAACGCAGATAAACGCGGATACGTTGCTATTAATCTGCGTTTATCTGCGGTTATCTGCGGTTTTTTATTTCTTTATCGTTCTCTTTAGGTTACTTGATCCGCAACAATCCATTTTTTATCTCCTTATTGAATTTATTATGTTATCTGTTATGTATAGTCTCTATTTATGGTCTTTTTGCTTTAAATTTGGAAGGTTTCTGACCATCTGGTGCTTATAAAGTTTCTAAACTTTCCACCAGCGAATTGCCCTGCAGCGAAGGATAACATAAGTAATGGCACGATCTTCCATCCGAAACCTGAAAATATTCTCAATATTACCACGAACGGTACAGGGATATGAATTGCCAGCATCAATTCTATTATAGACATGGTTCTGAATTTCCTATTTTACCTGATTTCTTTTTTGTCATTTGTTATTAATTTCGTTTATGTTTAAAAATTTGAATGAAAAAATACATCAAACTTTAATTTTAAAAAGCGCAAAGTATATAGGTTTACATGGGTTGTAAAGTTGTTTAAGGTTTATAAAAGCGCTTTGAGAAATATGAACTCATCACATAATTTCTTATATAGAACCCCTGGAGGCAGCTATGAACATCATTGAACTTGAGGATGTCTGGAAAGTCTATAATGTGGGCGAAGTAGAGGTCGCTGCTCTTCGGGGTTTAAGCTTAAAAGTAGAACAAGGAGATTTCCTTGCCATCATGGGACCGAGCGGGAGCGGTAAATCCACAGCCATGAACATGGTAGGTTGCCTGGATATCCCTACAAAAGGCAGGGTGCTCCTTGAAGGACAGGATATCGCTAACCTGAACGAAATGGAACTCTCCCGGATAAGGGGTAAGAGGATTGGTTTCGTCTTCCAATATCATAACCTCTATCCGACATTAACGGCCCTTGAAAATGTCCAGCTTCCTATGAGGATACATGAGTTCGAAGAAGAAGAGATATGGGATAAATCAGAGGAACTGCTGCAGCTTGTGGGGCTTTCAGACCGCGCTCATCATTACCCTTCACAGCTTTCAGGCGGTCAGAGCCAGAGAGTAGCTATCGCAAGAGCCCTGTCCACAGGTCCGGCGCTCCTTTTAGCAGACGAACCGACGGGCAACCTTGATACAGAGGCTGGAAAAGAGGTGCTGGATATTTTTTCAAATCTAAACCTCCAGGGCGTTACTGTTGTTATGATAACTCACGATGAAAAAATCGCCGCAAGAGCTAACAGGGTCATGAGAATGATCGACGGAAGACATGCGGCATAATGGAGGTAAAAAGTATGAAATTAAGAAAATATATTCTGGTTTTGCTGGTTTCGCTGCTTTTCTTGCAGAGTGTATCTGCAGCAAAAATTTATCTTGTGACCGAGCATGAACCTGTGTCTCCGGGCGATACGATCTTTGTATGGGTTCCTATCAAAAACACAGGTTACGGTACCTGGATGAGCGATACTGTAGTGAAGCTTGTCCCCGCAAATAACGCCACTGAGAAAGCTGTCCATGTTCTTGACGATTCAGTGGTTATCGGCAATATAGATGACTGGAATGAGATGCGAACAGCAAAGTTCAAAATACACGTTGATAAAAACGCGGTTGAAGGAGAATATGATTTTCACGTCCATATAATCTCAAAAGGTAAAAGTGACTCAAGCGGCAGCTTAACTACAACAACGATGCAGGAGGACAGGGTACTGGTAGTTTCAGGCACTCCAGTAATAATACTCTCAAATTCTTCCATCGAGACAGTTGCGCCAGGTTCGATGAATGAAGTTGTATTGAAATTCAAAAATGAGGGGACAGGTACAGCACGAAACCTGTACGTCAATATCGATACTGCAACAGATCACCTGACAAACGCATTCTCAATAGTAGGTTCAGGCACGAAGTTCCAACTCGGAAGCCTGAGTCCGCAGGATGAAGCTGAAATACGATTTACCCTCCTTGTCGATGCCCTGGCACAGACTGGCGTCTACAATATACCAATAAAAATATCAGGAATCAACTACTCGGCAAGCGATTATATCGGCGTGGGAATAGCAGGCATCACGGATTTTGAGTTGAGTTACCAGGAATCGGGAGGCAGCCTTCTGCTCAGCGTATCAAACATCGGGGTAAACCCTGCAAATGCAGTGAGCGTGACGATACCTTCTCAAAACGGGTTCAGCGTCACAGGAAGCAGTTCACAGGTCATAGGCAACCTGAACGCAGGTGATTACACCTCGGCAAACTTCCAGATATCCCAGATGGGGAAATCTGACCTGAAAGTCATGATACTATACACCGACTCCACAGGCGCGCGCAGGTCGGTAGAAAAGAAGCTGCCTGTGAAACTCCAGGGCACAATGACAGGAGCGGGTTCAACGGGTGGCAGTGATTCACATGAAGCGATGCATGGCGCTTCGAACAATATCTCAACGCTCGCAGCAAGTGCAACTCCGTACCTTGGAATCCTCGTCATTGGCATTATCGGCGTCTGGCAGCGAAAAAGCCTGTCAGGGTTCTACCAGAGATTGAAATTCCAGAGGATGAGAAGGAAATGAGACTTCTGGATATTTTCCTGCTGTCTTTTTCCCATGTAAGAAAAAGCAGGATGAGAAGCTGGCTTACCATTGTAGGGGTAATAATAGGCGTAGCCTCTGTGGTGGCCATAATATCCATAGGGCAGGGAATGCAGGAAAATATGCAGGAGAGGCTTGGAGGTTTCGGCGCCGATATATTGACCGTTATTCCCGGGTACTTCAGAGCCACAGGCGTGCACAGCGAGATGCATACAGACAGGTCTGTCACCTCGAGTTCTTCGATCAACCTTACAGATAATGACTATAAGGTGATCAAACAGGTACCTGGCGTAATGTACGTGAACGGGCTTGTATCAGGTAAAGCCGACCTGAAATACGATAATGAGAAAACGGTTGTATCCATAACTGGTGTTGATACTTCGGTCTGGAGATTGATGGACAATACAGGGATAGATGAAGGAAGATACCTCCAGGCAGGGGATTCCAATTCAGTCATGATCGGCTACTCTCTTGCCCATGGGACTTTCCTTACACCTGTAACTCTTAACCGTCCCCTGACAATAGGAGGCAAGAATTTCAGGGTTATTGGCATCCTCAAGCAATCAGGTGGGTTCGGAGGCGGCAGCGATACGGGAATATACATGTCTGCAGAGATGGCAAGAGGAGTTATCACTGAAAAAGTGGGGAATAACCAGTACACATCTATGGTCATCAAAGCCTCAGACGCTTCTATGGTCGATTACGTGAAAGCTGATATTGAGGAAAAGCTCATGAGTTCAAGACAGGTAAATCCGAGAACAAAAGATTTCACGGTGATCGCCTCAGCACGGATCAGGGAACAGATGAGCGATGTTACCCAGACCCTTTCCCTTTTCCTGAGCGCAATAGCTGCTATCTCGCTCCTTGTCGGAGCAATAGGAATAGCAAATACCATGTTCATGTCAGTCATGGAACGCACAAAACAAATTGGGCTCTTAAAGGCGATGGGCGCAGGTGAACGCGAGATCATGAAACTTTTCCTTATCGAGTCCGGGATATTTGGACTGGTGGGGGGAATAGTAGGCGCAGGATTCGGCGCTGCTATTTCACTGCTCATCCCTTATCTGGGGATTCAGGCGCTTGGTTTTGGTGGGGGGTTGAAAGCCACGATCACTCCAGGGATAATTTTATTTGCGCTTGGATTCTCTGTGGTAATTGGAATTGTATCAGGAATAATCCCTGCACGGCATGCGGCCAGGATGAGGCCTGTGGATGCTATTAGGTATGATCAGTGAGAAAATGACATATGACTGAAGATGACTTAGATGCCATTGAAAAAGAAATGCTGGAAGAATTGAAGAAGCCGAGAGGTCGAAGGATCCTGGTATGCCCAGTCTGCGGCTCCACCGAAGTTACATATTACATGGGTCTGAAAACAGGCTATCAGTACCAGTGCAAGAGCTGCAATTACGTAGGAGCTCTGGTGCTGGAGAAGGAATGTTAATTATAGGTAATTAATATGATTAGCCAAGAAAGAATCCAATATATTATACAAGAATATAAAGATGATCCAGAAAGCGTATACAGCACATGGTTCATTAACAATGAGGCGAGATTAAAAGCCTTTGGAGCTATTCGCAGAGGTGTTGAACAGGTCATAAAGGATATCAAGGAGGGTATTTTCCCTGCTGATTTTAAAGGCTCTTCACTTGAAGTGGTTTTAACCGCTATAACTGAACAAAAACAAGTTTTCGAAGGAGCCGCTCATCCATTTTACTGGAAACCAAAACTCAGGATACCGGATATCTATGAGAACAATACAAACAAAATTATTTTTGGACAATTTCTCGAATCGTGCCTCAAAGCCAATAAAGAGGAACAGATTATTAAGGAGATCATAAAACTATCGAACCAAAACATAAAGGGTCTGGGTCCCGCAGTAGCGAACATCATCTATTTTATCCATCCAACAATTATGCCGCCATTTAACACTGCTATGGTAAATGGATTTAACATGTTGTTTAGAGAAAAGAAAAAGCTTGGTTCTTGGAAGGACTATTTGGAGATGCGGGATACGATTCTGCAAGTAAATGACCAATTTAAGAATCTACTATCAAAGGATTTGGGAGCAATTTCGGGATTGCTTTTTGATATCGGTGTAGGGAAAGTTGTTGTGGAGGAAAATGTTCAGATTGTAATAGAGAAAGAGGACCAAAAGAGAAAAGAAATTCTTCGAAAAAGGCATAAAGAAGTACAGGCTGAGATCGAAGAAGAAAACATGCATACAAAAGTCCAATATTTATTGATGAAAATTGGAAAATCTCTTGGCTATGATGTTATTGTGGCGTCCAATGATCGGACAAAATCATATAACAACGAAAATTTTTCGTTTATTTCTTTACAAGAATTTCCAGAGATAGAAGCTGGAAACGATGTGAAGAAAACTATTGCTCTTATTGATGTAATCTGGTTTGAAAAAAAAACTAATAAACTTGTGAGTGCCTATGAGGTAGAAAAAAGCACATCGATATATTCCGGTATCCTGCGCCTGACCGATCTGGCGCTCACTATTCCAAATTCCGAAAAGATATCGCTATATTTAGTTGCCCCCGAACAAAGAGAGAAAGAAATTATAGCACAACTGAAAAGACCATCCCTTATAGCGAAAGAAGGCATTAAAATATCATACATTTTGTTCTCCGAACTCTGCACGCATTGCGATTCTATCTGCAAGTTCGGTAATGATCATACAATCATGGAAAAGGTTGCCAAGTGTATAAAATGATCTTTTTTGCCAAAATATTGTGCTATCCCCCGATCAGGGTTTCGAGACTGGGGAGATAGCCTACTCCTCCAAAAAGGAACAATAATCCAATGACCATGCTGAAAGAGCCAGTAACAAAGGCGGCAGAACGATACAGTCTCTGGCGTTGACTGGATTTGATGTAACCGTATGCTCCGAGGACTCCCATGAGAGTATTGGTTATAACAAGTCCCAGGGAATACACCACGATAATTATTGCTCCAACTTCCGTGCGTGCAGCAGTTCCTGCACTTATCGCCATGGCGAAAAGCAGCATCTGACTGGGGGTCTCTGCGCCTATTCCATGTATCATTCCGATTATGTACGATGCTCTGTCTCCATATCCGTTTTTAAGAACGTGGTGGTGCTTTCGAGGTGTCCTGGTTAGCTTTGCTTTCAGCCAACTATATGAATTAAGAACTGCATTAGCTGCCAGCGCCCATCTGGGCAGCATCCTGAAATCCTCTCCTTTTTTCTTGTGAAGTGAATAGAAGACATAAATTCCAAGAATTATCAGCGTAACGCCTACAACTGATTCCATAATTCTATCAACGCCCTGCGGCAGTGCGAAACTCATAAGCAAGAAACCCAGAGCAATTGCTGCGACCACGCTCGCATGCCCCAGCCCATACAGGAAGCTCATAAATATTCCTTTACCCACTTTGTTCTGCGTGCTTGTAATGTCGCTTATCGCAGCTATATGATCCCAATCTACACCGTGTCTGATTCCTGCAATCAATCCAGTTAATAGAAGGAGGGGCGAAGTCAAATCCAAAAACGTCATCAAATAATTCCTCCTGCAAACCTGAAATTCGATTTAAATACCGTTTTTACCATTGTTTTCCTCCTCTTATTAACACAATATTTGTGAAATATATTTAATTAATGTTACAAAATTTCAACTTCGTAACACTAATCCGTCATGATAATATATCATAAATAGATTACGGTAAAAAAGAATTTGAACTTTGTCCTCAAAAGTATCTGGGTGTGAAAAGCCCGATGAAGATGCCTGAGTAGGGCAGGACGTTTTTAACAGAATGGTTTTTCTGAAATACTAACCTGTGGTCTAAAATAATCCAGCATGCCATTGACCATCACTCCCATAATTGCCCAGAAAGCAAACATAGCTCCAAGGCTTTCTACCCTGTATTTCCATAGCAGATCGGAAGGAATTGAAGGTATGTTGGAATTAGAGGGAACCAATAAGAATGCAGTGATTATTATGGCGACAAAAGCAAAAGCTCCTATTGAAAGTCCTGACATAAGATTATATTTCCGGGATAAACGTGAATATATTATCCAGAAGGCTATTGAAGCAAGTATCCCCGCGATGATTATGGCAAAGAAGATGCTCTGCCTTGCCATCACAGGCAGCGAGGTCTCTATGCCAGGCGGGTTAGGCGGCAGATAGAGAGAAGGAACGAGCACTGCCACAAGGAAACCATTTAAAGCCAGAATCAGACCTTTAAACTGAGTATTTTTTACAGGAATACTGTGCTGGACCATAGTATACAAGAATGTAAATATTATAGAGTAGAGTATTCCGAGCATGATCGCACCTGTGAAAGTCCAGAAGTGAACAATATTCCCTGGAATTAAGGGATGGGAATCAGGTATTTGTGACTCGTATGTTTCTGCTTCCATTATGAGCGGTGTTAGAAATAAAAGCAGAAGTCCTCCGAGGGCTGCGCCTGCAATTATGCCTGTGAAAATCCCTGCTTTCAGGATTGATAAAAAATCCAGTGGGCCTTTAATGGCAGGGGAAGCCTGCTGCATGGCGTAGGTCATGAAATCCCTCGTGGAGTGCTGGTAAGCTTTCGAAGTTTGCAAATCCTATGATATAAATCGCAAGGGCTATTGTCAGTAAAATCACTGCTAGCTTCGCGAGCATTGCATAGTCCAATTCATATCGATACTCATATCCATACCTGTATTCACTAATCATTTCTGTCATTATTATACCTCTATTAAGCTGGATAATCACACAAGAGATAAAATATTTAACTTTTCAAGTAACAGTTGTTATCCATATGACTAACGATATTTTTAAAGCACTCAGCAGTACTACGCGATTGAAAATGCTGAGGATATTGGCTAAGAAAGAAATGCACATCACAGGTCTTGCAAAAGAATTAAATCTCTCTGTTCCGGTAGTGGCTAAACATGCGAAGCTTCTGGAGAGAGCAAATTTAATTGAAATAAAAAAGTTTGGCAAAACCCATGTGCTTGGCAGTAAAATAAAAAACATGTATGGTATGCTTGATGAACTTGCCGACTCACACACGATTGATCTGCAAAAAGGCGCCAGTATTCTGGAAGCCCTGAAAAAAGTATCCGGAGTAGAATTAAAAACTGTTGGCGATAAAGAGTTTGTTATGGCTATCGACGGAGAAGAGGGGCTTTACCTCTATGAAGTTAACGGGAACTCGCCCAATTCAACAACTGAGGAATTTAAGATAGAAAAAGATTGCACCATCGAATGGAAAAAATTAATACCAGTAACGAGAAAGAAGATTTTTGTCAAAGTCAAATAGAATAACAGATTACCTTATTCAAATCACTCCTGATTTTTGTACTAATATCTTTTCGGTAAGTTCCTTTCCAAGTGATTTCTCTTCTCCTGCCACAATGACCAGAATCGGTCCCCCGAAGGGAGCAATGCTCTTTACTTCAACCTCAACCTGAGGATATAATCCAAGGCTGCCCAGATACTGCAGCATCTCAGAGTTCTCCTCAAAGACGCTTATAATAACTCCTTTTTCATTTGCTTTGAGTTCTGAAAGCTTTACAGTATTATCTTGAACTATCAATCCCTCTTTATCAGGTATCGGATAACCGTGCGGGCATGTTTTAGGATTGCCCAGTTTCTCTTCGATTTTTTCCTCCATCTCAGGACTTATATCGTGTTCAAGTCTGCATGCCTCCTCATGCACTTTATCCCATTTAAAACCCAGAATATCCGTAAGCAAACGCTCAGAGAGGCGATGTTTTCTTATCACTTTCTTGGCTTTAAGTTCGCCTTCTTTTGTCAATACCACTCCTTTCTCAGCGTACTTCACAAGTCCCTTCTGATCAAGTTGCTTCAGCATCTCTGAAACGGATGAAGGGCTTAACTCCAGGCGTTCTGCTAATTTCGAGGTGGTGGCGGATTCATGCATCTCCTGCAGTTTATATATATACTCTAGATATTCTTCTGTCCTCGGAGATTCTTTGGTCATATATTAGCCGTAAGGCTTCGGGATAACTAATACTTTACTTCGCCGTGGGATATTTGTATTATTTTGTCCCCTATCTCACCTATCTCAGGATTGTGTGTCACGATCACTATAGTTTTGCCTGCGCTGTGGAGTTCCCGGAATATATCAAGCACCGCTTCCTCGTTATTTTTATCAAGGTTTCCTGTTGGTTCATCCGCTAATATTATTTCGGGCTGGTTGATCAATGCCCTTGCGATGCACACACGCTGCTGTTCACCGCCTGAAAGCTGGGAAGGCAGATGGTTCAGACGATGCTCCATGCCAACGCGTACAAGCGCTTCTCTTGCTTCTTTCTCGTCCTCAATGCTGTGGAAGTACTGCGCTATCATCACATTCTCAAGGGCGGTAAGATGGGGAATCATGTGGAACTGCTGGAAAACGAGACCAATGTTCTCGCGCCGAAAACGCGTTCGCTCCTTCTGGTTAAGCTTCGTTGTCTCAATTCCATTTACCAGCAAAGATCCGCTTGTTGGTGAATCAAGGCATCCTATCAGGTTCAAAAGCGTGGTTTTTCCGCTACCGGAAGGCCCCATTATATTAGCCCATTCTCCTTTTTCAATAGTGAAACTGGCATCTTTAAGCGCACATGTTGTATCGTATTTTTTGACAAGATTTTTTGCAACTATCATTTTGTTATTCACCTCTAAGTATTACTACAGGATCGATTGAAATTGCACGCCTGATGGGTATCAGGCTTGAAATTGCAGCGACCATTGTTGAGATTAAAAGGGTGAGAACGAAAACTTCTGGCTTTATCGACACATTCATATCAAATATTTCCATTCCTATGAATTGCGCGAGAGAAAGCCCGACAAAATATCCAAGGATGCCACCTGCTATACCCATTACCCCGGCCTCGGCAAGAAATATAGATGCAAGTCTGCCATTTCCACAGCCAAGTGCCTTCATAAGTCCTATTTCGCGGCTTCGTTCAAGTACACTTGTTATCATTGTGCAAAAGAGACTGAGACTTGCAGCCGAGAGGACAAAAAAAGCCACAAGAGCCATTAAAAGCTGGGTTTTATCAAGAAGAACTTTCTCGCTCTCAGCCACCTGCCGGATCTTCTTTACCTTATAGCCTTTATTTTCCAGATACTTGATGACGTCATCGATATCTCCAAGAACACTCACCTGTACCAGTGTAGCCCCACTTTTGCCTGAAATCTGCTCCGCACTTTTCATGGGGATGAAAATCCTGTTATCATCGGATGTGCCTGTATCCAGGATACCTGAGACTTTAAATGATCTCTCCCCTATGCTCAGCGTATCACCGATTTTAAGTCCAGGTTTTTTTGCAGCATTAATGCCCGGCAGTACCTCTTCCTGTTCAGGAAGTACGCCTTCAACATGCCACCATGGGTTCATTTTTCTTGCGGCTTCAAGGTCTGCCCCTGCAAATTCTATCTTTTTTGCGTTAACCTCAGCTTTGAAATAAAGAAATGGGACAGAACCTATAATAGAATTATGCGTGGCATTGAACTGGTTGATATATTCTCCTTCACCCGGCAGGACAACCAGATTGGCTCCATAGCTTCTAAGTTCCTTGCCCATCTTTTCCCTTATATCCAGAGAGATGGTTAGCAGAGAAGTCACCATGGCAGCGCCAAGCATTACTGCAATTACAGATATCAACAACCGCTCTCTTCTTACCCAGAGTGATTTTGTTACCAGACGAGTGAACAATTTAATCACCCCTGAGTATGATGGATGGTTCTATTTCAACAGCCTTTTTCACCGGCAGCATGCTGCCAAGAAGAGCAACAGTCAGCGATAGTATCCCTGAAATCAATACAGAGAAAAGGGAGGGATTTATGATAGCGCCGAATACCCACAGACCTACCATCCTGGCAAGTACAATACCAATAAGAATTCCAATTGCTCCGCCTATGATGCCCGTAACAACCGCCTCGGCAAAGAAAAGCCCGGCAATTTGATTTCCATCAGCACCAATCGCTTTCATCAATCCGATTTCTTTTCTCCTCTCGAAAATCGAGGTGGTCATGGCTGCACTCACCCCCAGTGAGGCTGAGGTCATGGCTATACCCGTGATTAAAAACATGAGCCACTCAAATTTATTGAGCAGCTTTCCCTCATTGTCAGCCACCTGGCGAATGGGCTTGGCATTTGCATCAATCACCTCCTCGATCTGGAGCATGATGGAGGAAATATACGGCGTGCAGTACCAGATTTCATACTCCCCGGGAGGAAGCAGGGATGGGTCTATCTTTTCCTGCGGCTCAGGTGTTGTCAAGGCGCTCACCACCACGCGGTCAACTTCGCCTTGTCTGTCAAAAAGTTTCTGGGCATCCCTGAGGGAAACGATCACCTGGCTGTCCTCATCCCCACCTGTGGAGAGTATGCCTGAGACTTTATAAGTTGCATTATTATTTTTGTACCCTGCATTGATAAAGTCCCCCTGCTTTATGCTTAGTTTTTCAGCGATGCTTATGCCTACTAGAGCCTCTCCATCTAAGGGCCATTCTCCCTCTACCTTCCACCACTTTGCTACTGTTTTAACGCCTGTTTCAAAATTCGCCTCTTTCTCTTCTGCTTTTCTTGCTCCTATGAATGTTTTTTTGAATCCAGGAATCTTTACTTCCTCTTCGAAATACGTGCCGCTGAGCGTTATTTCCCGGTCTTTTATCTTCACTGTATCGCTCAGGTAAGGGGCATATCCCAAAATATTGTGTCTCCAGAAGATGGTCTTCATTTTATAGAGTTCGCTCTCATTTATGAAGGCGCCTTCGGATGAAGGCTGCAAAAGGATGTTTGCGCCGTAGCTTTTCAATTCTCTGCCCATTTTATCATTGATATCATAAGATATTGTTAGCAAAGTTGAGGCTATTGTAGCTCCCATTATTACTGCAAGCACAGCCAGAGCTATGCGGAGCTTTCGTCTCGCGATGGCTTTAGAGAGCAGGCGATAGAACAAGACTACTCCACGAAAATTCGAATTATTGGAGTTTTTGGTTCGTACTTGTAGAACTCATTCTGGAGCTCTACATTTTTGGTTTTATTATCGCGATTTACCAGAGCGAGAATTTTACCGACGATGAATTCTGCATCTTTTTCGTTCTTGAGATTTATTCTTAACGCTTCTATCATGCCAACCAGTAATTGTCTTTTTAACATATAAATCCTTCGGTATTACGAATTTATAATTTAGGATAACCTAATAAGACATTTGTGTTAAAAATTTGTCCCTTATCCTGGCACTTACAAAGTCGATGATTAATACCACTGCCAGCGTTAGCAGAATGGCAGTTGTAAGTCGCTGGTACTGGAAAAGCTGGATGTAGTTTATCATGTAAAACCCTATGCCTCCGGCGCCTACAAAACCAAGTATGGCAGAAGACCTTACATTGTATTCGAACATGAAGAAAAGCTGGCTTAAGATATGGTTCATTGATTCGGGAATAACTACAAAGCGTATTTCCTTCAGGCGGGATATTCCCGTGGCTCTTACAGCCTCGATAACTTCCTGGTCAACTGCCTCAAAGGCTTCGTAGTAGAGCTTGCTCAGGTAGCCAACGGAATATATCGCCAGACCTAATGTTCCTGGTAGAGGTCCCAGGCCGAAAGCTACCACAAATATGATCGCCCACAGCAGCGCAGGTATGGTTCTTATAGCTCCAAGAACCAGCCTTACAAACGCGCTCATGCTTCTTCCCGATATGTTGCGCGCTCCAAGAAGTCCAAGTGGAAAAGCTGCAATAAATCCCAATACCGTGCCCATGAGAGCCATCTGGATGGTTTCGAATATCGAGTAAAGTAAAGTTTCAGTAACGCTGAAATCCGGCGGATAGAGGTCGCCTGAAAAAACCATGAGATTTTTACTTCCCGAAGAAAGTTTTTCGATGTCGAAAAATCCTATAGAATAAGCCAGATATAATACAATTCCTGAAAAGATTACTGTACGAACTATGTTATGTAAAGACATCCCTTACTTTATCCTGTTCAATATCCCCTGAACTTATCTCTCCAATCCTGGCGCCATCTTTCATGATCACGGTGGTTTCACTATAATCGCGAGCCAGATCAATATCATGCGTTGCAATTATTAACGTAGTATCCTTTCCTTTTATTTTTATCATCATGTCCATGATCTCCCTGGCAGTTACAATGTCAAGGTTGGAAACAAATTCGTCTGCAAGAATAATCTCCGGTTCCTGCATCAATGCCCTTGCTATCGCTACCCTCTGCCTCTCTCCACCGCTTAAGGTATAGACCTTCCTGTCAGCTTTAGGTGCTATGCCCACCATGTTCAAGTATTTCAAAGCAAGCTCCACTTCTCTTTCCGGGAATACTCCAAGCAAAGTGCTTGTAAACCCTATTCTGGAGTGGGCACCTATAAGGACGTTCTCAAGAGCGGTCCGACTGCGAACCAGGCCGAGCTGCTGCGGGATATAACCAACTTTATGCTTTTCAAGCTCGCCGCTGCTTCCTCTGATACATACCGACCCGCTGTCTGGTTTCAGGAGACGGGTGATGATCTTGAAAAGCGTGGTCTTACCGGAACCGCTTGGCCCGATAAGCGCAGTGCTTGCGCCGCGCTTTATCTTTAAGTCTATGTTCTTTAAAGTGTGGTGCTTCCCGTCAGGGGAATACCACACATTGCGAAGCTCTACCGCATATTCTTCCATGTTTTATCCCAGTTTTTCTGTGAGTTTGTAGCCCGTAGCATTCAGGGCGGCTGACAAACCTGCAAGATGCTCCTCATTGCTTGTTTTCTTGAATCCAACGAAAATCGCCGAGACCAATTTTCGCATCAGGTCATTGTTTTCAGCTTTATTCAATTCCATGAAGGCATTGATGAGTTCAGACCTCTGCGGCTCCTCAAGGCTCCTGCTGAAGACTACCCCATGCGAAGGAATGGGTCCTTGCGTTTCTATAATCCGGGTATTTTCCTGTATCTCCCTGAAGAGTTTCTCGGAGACATCGCCTGCTATCACTCCTACATCAGCCTGTCCTCGCTTAAGCGCATCCCATGCCGGACCGTATCCTCCGGGCGTAGCAACCGTGCCAAAGAATTCCCTGGGGTCGGCTTCTTTACCCTGGGAAGGTTTTGATATCAAGCCTTTCTCAACCAGTTTTGCAACTGGGAACAGGTAGCCTGAAGTGGAGGTCATGCTTGCATATACAGCTCTTTTTCCTTTCAAATCTTCCAGTTTTGTGTAGCTGGAATTTTTCATGACAACATAGTACGAATAATAATAGGTTTGGTTTGTCTTTTCGCCGTCGATTATGACCTCTCTTACTTCAGCCAGCACAACATCGGTTCCTGCCAGCTTTGCTGATGCAGCCATTGGCCATGCACTCATCAAGCCCACCTGCGCATGTCCGAATCTGAGAGCTTCTACTACAGCAGAATAGCTCATGGGTACATACACATCAATATCGGCATTTACCCTTGACTCCAAGAAATTTTCAAGCTCCTTTGCTCTGGGCATTATTTCTTCAGCTTGCTGCGTGGGCAGAATAGCTATGGTTATTTTTGGTTTGGTTACTTGCTTTGTTGTTTCGAGTTGTTTTTGTTCAACTGGCTTTTCCTCTGGCGTAATGCAGCCAGACAAGAAGATTGCTGCTATGATTAATGCAGCAACTACTATCGCTTTTTTCATTTTTAACTCCTTTAATTCTTGAAAAGGTCAGCCTTTTCTCCGATATCCTCGGTTTTTATCACAATCTGTTCACCCTCAAGTGTGGACTTAAGAGGGATGGGATTGCATCCGCCTCCCATATCCAAACTATCGCGATTAATAGGTGCTCCACACCGCTTGCATATGAGTTCATCTCCCTCCTGCACATAGCCCGCTGCGCCGCACAGGGCGCAGGCATCATAAGTTACAGCAACGCTTCCGTCGCTTTTTGTCATTGCTAAAATCCTCACATTGGCTTCGCCTGAACTTCCATGCATGGGGCAGGCTTCACCTGCAGCGTGCTGCATGTCGCAAACGTATTTATGCAAATTTCCGTCAGATGCGCTTGCTACGGAGATCTTTATCACGCCTCCTGCTGTGCTCACTTTTTCAGGCTTGGGTTCTACGCCCGCCGGCAGCGCAGATATCTGGGCGCTCACGAAAGCAAGTATTAAAAATGCTGCTACTATGCCCACTGTGATTTTCTTATTTCTCTCTTTACGCATGGCACCGAGCGCTTTTCTTTTTTCAATGCCTTCAATACCCTCAGTGTTAATCTGCTTCCACGGTACCATTACAAATAACAGCACAAGGAAACCAAGCATTATTCCTGTGAATACAATGGATGCCGACTCCTTCACCAGAGGACCTATTATACTCATCCCGGTCTGGCTCAGGTTTATGATCCCGACCTCCGACCACTCATGGATGCCGCCCACGATTAACTGGAAGATTATTACAGCAAGCATCACGCCTGTTATCTTGAAGAATCTTCCGAGATTCATTCTCAGGCTGCCTTTGATGAACAGATAACCAAATAGCACAGCCAATGCCAGACCTGTGGCGCCCTCAAGCGCAGTAGCAGCGCTTGCCTCTTTTGCCGTTGCAGAGAGGAACAATACTATTTCTGCGCCTTCCCTGTATATCATGAAGAATGTAAGCGCCAGAACTCCGAGCGCCTGCCATTTATCAAGGGCACTTTCGACACCCTGCTCGACGTCCTGCCTGATGTGCTTCGAAGTACGGTGCATCCATATCAGCATCGTACCCAGGAAGAATGCCGCTATGAAGAACATCAAGCCCCCCATAAACTCACTCCATTCTACCAGAAGCATCTGGATTGCTACGGCGGTTGCAATGCTTCCCGCTACAGCCGCAATAATTCCTGCATATACATATTTCTTCAGCGCCTCTTTATTGGTCTTGCCAAGGTATGCAAGTATTATACCAATTACAAGCGCCGCTTCTATTCCTTCTCTTAAAATAATTGTCAGTGTTTCAAACATGATTTTACCTTTATTAGGTTTACCTAACATTTTATAATGCAATAGTAGTTATTAAATGTTTCGGTTATCCTAATATTATATTTCTGATAACCTTAGTATTAAAATTATAACCAAAACTTATTTATAATAGAACGTATGAACATACGTACATATGTTAAATGGAAATTTAACCACTGCAAAAAAGTATTTCTTCAGCGCATTAAGTGATGAAACCAGACTTTCGATACTCTACGCATTAAAAGAAAACGGTAGCATGTGTGTGAATGATATCTGCAAGGCAACAGGAAAAGACCAGAGCCTTGTATCACATCACATGTCATGCTTACGAAACTGTGGGCTTGTCAACACACAGAAAGATGGAAAATTTGTGGTTTATTCGATAAAGAACGAGCTTATCTCAAAGATTCTTGATCTCTCGGATAAGCATGTGAAGGAAACGTTTGAAGGAATTCTTTCTTGCGAGGTTGTCAAAAACAAAAGGAGCAGTTAAAATGGCAGCTTTAATTGAGATACGGGATTTGAGTATAAGTGCTAACGGCAAACAGATTCTCAAGAACATAAATCTGGACATAAATGAAGGCGATAGCATCGGTATAATTGGAAAGAGCGGTGCAGGAAAAAGTACTCTTTTACATTTGCTTCGAGGTTTTGAGGAATTTGAAGATATTTCTGGTGAGGTCATTTTTAACGTTTCCTCCTGTCCCAAATGCGGTAAAGTAAATCCTCCAGGTAATGCAGGCAAAGCTTGCTCAAAATGTGACATAAAAACAGAATTGAAAAGGGTGAATTATCTAAACTCAAAGGGCATGCACCGGAAAATCATGGACAGGACTGCTATCATGATGCAGCGAACCTTTGGATTATATGGCGATGAGACAGTTCTTGAGAATATCATTCGCAGCTTTGAATATTCTGATATTCCTAAAGAGAAACGTCCCTATATTGCAGCAGAATTAATAGAAAAAGTGAAGCTCAGCCATAGAATGACTTACACTGGAAAAGAACTCAGCGGGGGAGAGAAACAGCGCGTAGTGTTGGCAAGGCAGCTTGCGAAATACCCAATGCTTTTGCTTGCGGATGAACCAACCGGAACACTTGATCCAAGAACTGCAAAGCTGGTGCATGAGAGCATATTAAAAGCAAAACAGGAACACAACATGACTCTGCTGGTTACTTCGCATCTGCCGGGCGTTTTACATGATCTGACAAATAAAGCGATCCTCTTAGACAAAGGAGAAATTATAGAAATAGGAAAACCGGATGAAATTATTGAAAAGTTCTCTGCAATGACAGGAGTGGTGAATGAGGGCAAAGCAGTTGTCGGTGAGCCAATCATTATTCTTAAGGATGTGAAGAAGAAATATTACTCCTACTACAAGGGTATGATTCCTGCCGTGAACGAGGTGAGTTTCGAGGTCAATGAAGGAGAAATTTTCGGTATACTGGGCATAAGCGGAGCAGGTAAAACAACACTCTCCAAAATCATAGCAGGCATTATGGAGAAAGACAGCGGAAAAGTGGATGTTAGAATCGGGGATATATGGGTTGATATGACCGAGAAAGGAACCGATTTCAGGGGACGTGCAAAACCGCATATTGGTTACTTGCATCAGGAATATTCCCTTTACCCTCACAGGAATGTATTATCTAATCTGACCGATTCGATAGGTCTGAAACTTGAGCCTGAACTTGCAAGAAGAAAAGCGATAAACGCATTGAAAGCCGTTAGCTTTGATGAAAGTGTTGCTAATGAGATTCTGGAGAAGACATCATATGAGCTCAGTGTTGGAGAACGTCAGAGGGTGACAATGGCGCAGGTTCTCATAAGAGAACCGAGAATTATTATTTTTGACGAACCAACAGGAACGATGGATCCGATCACAAAGAATGAGGTTGCAAACTCGATCCTGACAGCAAGAAAAGAGACGGGGACGACATTTGTTATAGTTTCTCACGACATGGAATTTGTCAGGAATGTTTGCGACCGCACTGCACATATGAAGCTTGGCAAAATAACAGCGATGGGAGATGCTGGTTCGGTGCTTGAGGAAATTAAAATCGAAGAAAAAGCAGACAGGGAAAAGACTCCGCAAGACAGGAATAACGACATGGAAAGATTTCTCAAAAGAGCACAGCAGTGCGCAGATCTGAATGTTTTGTCCGATGTTGATTTTTATATATCAAAGGCAAAGGAGACTGCCGTAAAACTCAACAAGGATATCAGCGGCGAACTTGAAAGGCTAAAGCCAGCATATGGAAAAGGAATCTCTGAAATGCTTAAAGAAGCAGAAAGATATGCATCAGAAGGACAGATCTATGGAATGCATGTGTATATAGAAAATGCAATAAATTATGCAGCTAAGGCAAGTATCGATATTTCAGGGGAGCTTCCGAAATTTATGCCTGCATACGAGGAAGGTCTCAAAGAGGCTTTACAGGAAGCAGAGAAGCATGAAGCTGAAGGTTTCCTTGGCATGTCGTATCAATATATTCATAGAGCGGGTAATTATGCTGCAAAGCTTGGAAAAAACATAGAGGATATCTTAACTTCATTACCGTGGTATGAGAAATGGACATTAACAGATATACACATGAAATTGAGGTGAAAAATATGTGCATGGTTGGAGATATGCCGGAATTAAATATAGAAAATATAGAAATGGATTTAAAAGAATACATTTGCATGGATTGTGAAAACAAATTTAAGGGACTTGGAAAAAGCGTTATGTGTCCTGCCTGCAAATCCAGCAATATTGAAATGGTGAGTGCGGAGAAATGAAAGAAACAGAGGAGAGTCGGATTCCTGGAATAAGCCAATATCTGCACTCTTGTTGTGATATCAAATTTAGTGAAGATACCGCTATGTGCAAAGAATGCAACTGCAAAGGGAAACCTGTTAGTGAAATAACAATAGAAAGTCTTGTCAAAGAACCAGTGCTTGAAGCTATCGAGAGCCTGGATGGATTCTTTTATTGTGAAACACCCAACTGTGGGGTTGTTTACTTCAATAATCAGCAACAAGTCTATTTGCATAAAGAAGATGTGAAAGCCAGGGTTGGCATAAAAGAAACAGAAAGCTCTATCCCTGTATGTTATTGTTTTGGATGGACGCAGGAAAGGATTTTTGAACAGATTAAGCAACTGGGCTACACTACCGCTGTCAAAGAAATCAGTGCAAAAGTAAAATCCGGGGAATGCAAATGCGAGATAAAAAATCCTTCTGGAAGATGTTGCCTTGGTGATATTAATAAAGTGGTTAAAAAAGGGATGGAACTATACGGTAAACAGTGGACTGCTGCGGCAAAGTAAGCTGCTGTTAAAAAGATTGTATTAATTTACCAGCATCTCCCTTATTTTCTGCCCCATTTCATTTGCTTTCTCAATGACATCCTTCTGGTCTTCTATTGCAGTATATTTATCCTTTGATGGCACGGCTCCTTTGCCGAACAAATGTGGAACTCCGCTTATCCCACAGGTGCCCCCATATCCGCATGAAAGGCATGAGATGTTTCCTGTTCCGCTTACTTTCCCGATAACATTGATCCCCTCCATTTGCATAAAAGCAGCGATCTGGTCAGCGGCCTGATCTACGCTTGGTATTCCCCGCCCGACCCCGACTGCTACTGCCGCTCCAATTTTACCTTTATTGAGCATTCTTTGATGATGCATGGAGTACATCCGTTCAGTCAGCATTTTTGTTCTGGAATCAAGAGTGCCGTAGGTAGGATAGCCGCCAATAACAAGAGCCGCACATTCTTTGATCTTTTTTTCAACGATATGCCAGTCGTCCTTCTGCCTGCAAATGTTGTCCTTAGCGCAGCCAAGACATGCCTTGCATGGATGGATATCGTATTCTGAAAGTTTAATGAATTCGTAATCAAGACCAGTAGCTTCAAGCACTGTTTTAACCAGTCTGTCGGTATTGCTGTTTTTAACAGGGCTCCCGCTTATTCCTAACACCCGCATTTTAAATCACCTGCTTTTCTACTGCGGTTCTTGATTTTCTCTTTAATGAGTTTACCTAACCTCCTGGCTTCATCCATCACATCGGGTTCATCTTTTACAGACCTGTGGCTTTTCAGGAATTTAGCCGAGCCGTGTGCATACGGCTTGTTATCAGGGAGGAGTTCAAGATATTCCTTATACGCTTCCTCAACGCCCATGTCCATACCTGTCAGTTCTTTCGAGTAGGCATTCCAGACAGTATAATTGCAGGTCTCACCTGGTCCGCATACAAAACAGCACGGCGTGCCTTTTGCCGTCATGCTGCCAACAATTTCCATTCCTCCAGCGCGAAGTGCGTTTCCCATCCACTCAGCCACCATCTTTTCAGCAGCCACACCTACAGCTACCGTTGCAGCCAGTTTCCCGCCGGTCAAGAGCTTTACATGCCTCTTAGAATAAAGCCTCTCTATGAAGGCTTTTGTAAAAGCGCTTGCTGCGCCGTAGAATGTAGATGATCCCACGACGATAGCATCTGCCTCCATCACCTTTTTGGAAAGCCATTTGAAATCATCATTGATTATGCATTCATTGGTATGGACACATTTCATACAAGCAATGCAGGGACCTACTTTTATAGATGAGAGCTTGAAAAACTCTGTTTCTGCTCCCGTAGCTTCAAGTATTGCTTTTATCAGCATGTCTGTATTGCTATCCTTTGTCGGACTGCCGCTTATTCCTATAACTTTCATTTCAAACACCTCTTAAAAATCAATTTATTATCTAAGTTAGCGGTACAGCAAGAGAATCAAGGAATTTATTGTAACCAGTGAACAGTTCCATGACTCCAAGCACCTCTACAATCTGGCTGTCTATAAGACCGAGGGATTTTAGTTCGTCTGTTTCAGTGTCAGTAATCTTATGCGGAGTGAGTGTCGCTTTCCTGGCATATTCCAGGATATTTTTGTCTCTGGGCGTTATCTCAGGATTCTCAATGTTTTTTGTCAGGTCATCTATTCTGTCCTGGCTAAATCCCATCATCTGGAGGGCATTTGAATGTGCAGCCACACAGTAATTACAGCTATTCGCAGCAGATACCACTACTGCAATGCTTTCCTTGAGCTCCCGGGGGAGTTTCCCGCCCATCAGCAATACTTTTGTCTTTTCCCAGTTCACTTTGAGTAGTGAAGGAAAATGGGCATACGTCTTGAAAAGGTTAGGAACCATTCCGAAAGCTGCTTCTATATCTTTATAGACAGCTCTGACCTCATCACTTGCATCTTCTTTTTCTATAGGTTTTATCCTCGTCATATTGATCACCTATTTAATAAAAAACAAACAGGACTTAAAGCCCTGCTCTTTCGACGATTATATCTGCAACCTGTTTGGCGCTCTTAAAGGGAAAATCGCTTGCTTTCAGTAGTTTTCCTGCCTCACCCGCTGTGACTTCAAGGTCGCCTGCTTTGCATGTGGTATTTGCACCGTTTGGGAATGCTGCCAGGAGTTGTTCAGGTGTCTTTATCGGGAATTTTGCACCGGCAAGTCCTCCAACGATCTGTGCATGTATCTGCTCTTTTACGCTCATTTTTCTTCCTCTATCATCGCTTTTATTTCACCTGCTGTTTTTGAGATCGGACAGCCGGGGCCATGTGTTTCACATTTGAAACATGCGCTTTTTACGGCATCTAACGACTTCTGGGCTTCTTCTTTTGTTACAGTCTTTTTTGTGTATTTCCATTCTGGCATTTTATTGAACCTCAATTGTACATTGTTTAGTTATTCGTATATACTTAGCCGTCATAAAACTATACAAACTACATTTTAATATACAAACATGACCTTTAAGGTTGTAATAGAAACCTTTTTAGCTTGATAAGACGAAACAACTTCTCATATGGTAAATAAAAAGGAGGACTCATACAAAGAAATCCTCGAAATAAAAGGAATGCTACAGGAGATCCATAAAGATATGAAAAGATTTATAGAGAAGTCAAACCAGCAGCATCTTGAATCAGTTCTTTCTGGTTCTCGTACTAATTTTACCAATGCGATCATCGGGCATGTTCTTGATGATATCGAGGGGGGTCTTGAAAGTAATATGGTTAAAAAATGTGAGATGAGAGGGACCTGTAAATCAAACTTCACCGGATTCCTGCAAAAGAATGCAAGTCTGATAAAACAGGACGAAGTTAATGAAGATATTATTTTGAAAAACCAGTCAGATTTAAACGGTATGAGGAGCAATGCTCCCTCGAAACAGTGCGAGAAATGTTTTTCAAATGTCCAGACACTTTTCGCAAAGCAAGTGGATTTGATGCGTTCTCTTCAGATATATGGTTCAAATGAAGAAAAAAAAATGGATATGGCCACTCTTCCGGAAGGTTTCATAGCCGAGGTACTTGAACCACTATCCAACAAGCAGCGCCTGCAAATACTAAAAGCTATAGCGATTGAGACAAAAACCTTTTCAGCACTCACTGAACTCACCGGACTTCGAGGAGGCAATTTACTTTTCCATGTGCAAAAGCTGCTTGAAAGCGGGATGATCTTGCAGCGTCATGAACGGGGGGATTACATGATCACAGATAAGGGATTCAAAGTCTTAAGAAGTATAGGTGATATGTATTCGGTATTGAGCTCTTGAGTCTCTGAGAAGCGCTCACTGCTCAAGGTATCGCTTGTATTTACCCTGCCATGTACTCTCCTTTCTGGCAGATATGGCACAATAGACCTTCTTTCCGGTGCCACATAGGCGGAAAAGAGGTCTACTTGAAAAAGGTTTGTGGTATGGATGAGTAGCTGACAGAGCTTTTCAAAAAATGGAATGGCGGCACTCCAGTCTCTTCATTTGAACCGTAACAGTTCCTATACGGTTGCTTTTCTGAATACATGCACGCTAACCATTAGAACAATTATTGCCCCAGCAATGAGTTCCATTATCTCGTTTAATAAGAAATTTCCGGCAAACAGTGCCCTTATAATATCTATTGCATAACTCACAGGATTCAAAGAAGCAATTATCCTTAGCCAGTGTGGCATTAGTTCATAGGGCATAAGTGCACTGCTGGTGAAAAAGAGTGGCATACTCACCATGCTGTTTATCGATGCATAGCTATCGTAATCATCTACAAGCAGAGCTATCGTAGTAGCGATTGCGGAGAACAATATTCCGAAAATGAACAAAACAAAGTAGGTGAGAGGAATAGTCGCGAAATAATTAATCTTCACTCCCAGCAGTACCGCCATGCCAAGAATTACAGTTGACTGTAACAGGCCTCTAAAAGCAATAAAAAGGATTTTGCCAAAAAGTATGCTCTCTCTTGGGACTGGCAAAGCTAAAAACTTATTTAAAAAACCAAGTATTTTGTCAAAAATAAGCAGTGTCCCACCCTGCAGTGAGGCAAATAGCATGGTCATGACAAGAATTCCCGGTGTAATAAAATCAAGATAATTGTTTGTGAATCTGATTGGTAAAGCAAGACCCACGAATATAAGCCAGGCTGCCGGCATCACAAGGGATGCAAACACCGCTCTCCTGGATCTGGTCCATCGCATCAAATCTCTTTCGAAATAATACTGAACTCCCCTCATTTTCTTCTCCGCAGCAGATTTCTGAATTTATGATCATCAAAACTGCCCTGCTCTTCCCCCGTACCAACATTTTGCAGGAAAACATCATCAAGTGATGGTTCTCTTACTGATAAAGAATGAACTTTTAATCCCTGTCTCGATAATGCTTCAGATAACAGAGGCAAAGCCTCGCTTCCGTTCTCAGCCATGAATTTAATAATATCAACCTCTCTCCCAAGAAATCTTATTCCTTCTATATTCAATCCCTTAAATTCACCTGACACGTTTGCGGTTATGACATCTTTTCCTATGCCACTTTTTAATTTTGCAGGCGAATCCATTGCCACGATTTTGCCGCGATCTATTATTGCTACTCTATCGCAAAATTTGTCGGCCTCGTCCATGTAGTGTGTTGTTATAAAAATGGTCACACCTTTTTTCTTCAGGGAAGATATGTGTTCCCACATTTTTCTTCTTGCTGATACATCCAGACCAAGAGTGGGTTCGTCAAGAAACAACACTTGTGGCTCATGTACCAGAGCCTGAGCAAGCTCAAGCCTCCTTCGCATTCCTCCTGAATAACCACTTACTCTATCGTCAGCCCTCTCGCTCAAGCCCATCAATTCAAGAATTTCATCTACTCTCTTTTTCCTATCAGCTACACCGTATAACTTTGCAAACAGCAACACATTTTCTTTTCCTGTTAATTTAATATCCACCGCCATATCCTGAGGCACATAGCTTATGACATTACGAACTTTCTTAGCCTCTTTCACTACATCATAACCGCAAACATAAGCTTCTCCTGTGCTTGGTTTTAACAGCGTGGTAAGAATAAGCACAGCTGTGGTTTTGCCTGCACCGTTCGGACCTAATAATCCAAAAATTTCATTTCCTATATCCAGGTTTATGTGATCAACTGCACACAGCTTACCAAAATACTTGGTAAGCTCATATGTTTTAACGCTCATAGAATCGTACTCCCGCCAATATCACATATTCGGATGCAATACATTTGGCGAAGAGTCGAGAAGATATTTTACTAATAATCATATTTTCTCTGGTATCCTCGCGGTGTAATTATCCTGTTATCCCACAGTCTCGACTCGCTGTTTCCAATAAGCACGATTGTGCTCATATCAATCAAATCATTGTACTCCATTATTCTACCAAGAGTTGTAGCAATAACCATCTCCCCTTCGCGTGTTGCATTTTTCACAATTCCCACTGGAACATCCTTGCCACGGTATTTTTGTATAATCTCTATCGCTGTCCCAAAATTCTGCGCGCGGTTCCTGCTTTTTGGATTATAGAGCGCAATCGTAAAATCAGCTTCCGCAGCGCTCTTGAGCCGATTCTCGATTATCTTTATGGGTGTCAGAAGATCACTCAGGCTTATAACCGCAAAGTCAGATACTATAGGGGCGCCAAGAAGAGAAGCAGCCGCGCTCAGAGCAGTAATCCCCGGAATAACCTCGATATCGATATTGCCCGCCTTCTCTGCCACCTCAAGCACCAGCCCTGCCATTCCATACACATTCGCATCTCCACCGCTGATTATTGAAACAACATGGTCTTTTCCGAGTTCAACGGCTTTACTGGCGCGCTCTATTTCGCCTCCCATCCCGCTTCTTATAACTTTTGCATCTTTTATAATATCTGCAATCTGGTCAAGATATGTACCGTTGCCGATAATATATTCAGATTCAAGTAATGCATTTTCAGCTCTCCGGGTAAGATGTTCAGTGGCGCCTGGTCCTATGCCTACAATGTAAAGTTTGCCTCGCAGCTGCGATGATGATATTGATTTGCTGTGCCTTGCCACCAGCATGCTGAAATAATCGCCTTTTTGCAGGATGTCACGGGTTACTTTTTCATTTTCCATGAACAGCCGCTCTGCGTAGATAAACTCGTCAAAACCTTCTTTTGTCAGTTCTTTTTTTGTTTTTTCTGGGTTTTTCGTTTTCAAGATGATCTTTGTTCTGATAGGTGAGCCGTCACTAACGATGAAAGAGCCTTCGATGCTTATATTAGTCCTGGCTGCCTGGGCAGTTATCGAACTCACACCGGGAATCGTGATGATATCAATATCAGGGTGATTTTCTTTTATTGTCCTGCGAAGGTGTGAAAATGTGGAAAAGAAGTTCGGGTCTCCAATTACTGCAAAAGAGACAATACCCTCCTTTGCTTCATCTGCCACTATCCTTGCGTTGTTTTCCCACAATTTTGATAGCTCTGCTTCATCCTGAATCATAGGAAAATCCAGAATCTCTGCTTCTGCATAAGGTGCAACAAGTTCGGCAGCCATTTTTCCTGGCACATATACTTTCTTGCTTTCTTTTAATGCTTTTACGGCAGCCAGTGTGAGAAGTTCAGGATTTCCGGGACCGAGACCTATTCCGATTAACATCACTTATCACCTCCCACAAGCTCACTCCCTTTTACAATTTCGTTTTTTTGGAGGATTTTTCCTTCAAATTCATTCAATTTTTCTTTACATTTTCCGATTCCTTCATTCAAAATCTCTATTTTAGGTGCGTCAAGCCCATGTTTCTGAATTAGCTTTAATCTCCATCTGTCAAGTTTATGAATGTCGTCACTCAATTCCTCTAATTCAAAAACCTTGAATTTTTTATTTGAAATTCTTTTAATCACATCGTCAATAAAATTTTCGCACTCTTTAGAGAATTCTTTAATTTCGGCTGCAATTTCTTCTGCAATCAGTTTATTTAACTTCTGCTCCTGCTCTCCATTAAGAGTATCAGCAAAAAATTGTAAAACTTCACCATTTCTTTCATGCACTATTCTGGTAATATCTAGTGCAGTAGCTCTGTTATCGTTCGTATCATGTAATATATAAACAGAATGAGATAACGAAACTGCACCGGTATTTTTTATATTTCGCCAGATGAACATCCGGTCTCTTGATGAAACGTTTGTCGATTTAATAATCAGTAATATCCATTTCATATATCCTAGAACAATTATATGATATTTAAATGTTATGTTTATAACAAATTTAAATGTAAATATTTACACATTTACAAAAGTATAAGTTGATCAGGCATTATAGAGTATTTCATGGTAGTTATAAGCATATCACTCTCAGGGCCTGAATTAAAGGAATTCGATAATATCACGAATAAAATGGGCTTTTCCAGCCGTTCGGATGCAGTCCGTGAAGCCCTTCATAGATTCGTGGCTCAGAATAAATGGATAGAGCATATTGATAGTGGTACTCCATTCATCGCGACTATTGTTTATGATGATAAAAGAGAACAGCCAGTACACAACATCATCCATGATTTTAAAAATATAGTAAAGTCCGCCACCCACACTCATTTTGGCGACAGGTGCGCTGAATGGGTAATCCTTCAGGGAGATAATGACAGTATCAAACAATTTGTAGAACGCATATCTGCAATAAAGGATGTTATGGTCTGTCGCTGTTCCGTCTAATTTGCATATCCGTACTTCTCCCATAAAGGCAATACCTTTGAGAGCAGTAGCAGTACAGGGATTTCGATAAGTGATGGAATTATCAATATCGAAATATTCCCAATAGCCCCGATAGTACTTGCGCAAGACCAATGAGTATGGCTGTAAAAAATACCAGAGGTTGACTTCGGACTTCCATTTCCTGGATTCAACCTCTTTTTTCTTATACTTATTAACATTTGCCCAATTTCTTAGCACAACCTACTTTTAAAAGCGTGTAATACTGGTCTGCATGGTTGAGCTAAAGGAATTTGAATTAAAAGTCAGAGGCATGGATTGCGCTGACTGCGCTTTGAACATCGAGAAGGCAGTATCTAAGATCCCAGGAGTAAAACTTACCGAAGTATCTTTTGCAACCTCAAAGCTTAAGGTAATAACAGAAACTCCTCAATTCGATTTTAGAGCAGTAATCTCTGCAATCAAAAGCTTGGGCTATTCCGTTGAGTCTGAAGAATCGGAAAGGACTGCTACCCTCAAAATTGAGGGAATGGATTGTGCTGATGAATCAGAAGTTATAGAAAAGAAAATGAAATCTTTGATTGGAGTAAAGAATTTTAACATCAATCTCATGACCCAGCAAATAAAAATCTCCTATGATCCGTCATTTATCTCTGTTCGGGATATGATCAAAGCCATTGCTGAAACGGGAATGAGAGCATCCTTAGTAAAAGCTAAGGCAGAGAAAGGTAGAGCGTGGTGGAAGGAAAAGCGGCAGATGTTATTTCTCTTCGCCTGTGGAGCCTTGATTGTATTAGCTTTTTTATCGGAACTCCTTGGAGTACCACAGCAAAGCGCCAAACTCATTTATGGATTGGCTATCCTTTTTGGTATCTACTATCCAGCAAAGATGGGTTTTCTGGCTTTAAAAACTCTGACGCTAAACATTCGCCTTCTGATGACCGTTGGTGCAATAGGCGCTATTTTCCTTGGATTGTGGGAAGAAGCAGCCCTTCTGGTTTTTATTTATTCGCTTGGTGACGTTCTTGAATCTTATGCAGTTGATAAAGCGAGGGGAGCAATCAGGGCTTTAATTGAACTGGTTCCCAAAGAGGCTTTTGTTAGGAGAAACGGCAATGAGATTATTCTTCCCACTGAAGAGATTGATATTGGAGATATAGCCATTGTAAGACCTGGAGAGAAGATTCCAGTAGATGGCGGGGTAATCGCAGGAGCTTCATTTGTGGATCAGTCATCTATTACAGGGGAATCGATTCCAGTAGATAAGAAAAACGGGGATGATGTTTTCGCTGGTACTATCAATCAGAAAGGTTCTCTTGAGATAAATGTAACAAAGAAAGCAAGCGACACCACACTGGCAAGAATTATTCACTCTATAGAAGAGGCACAGGCAAAGAAGTCATCTTATCAGCGGTTTGCTGAAAGATTTGGTAAATATTACACTCCTGCTATGTTTATTTTGGGCATCAGCGTAGCAGTAATCCCGCCTTTATTTTTTGGGGGAGATTGGCAATCCTATATCTATCGAGGATTGGTGGTATTTGTAGTCTCCTGCTCCTGCGGACTGGCTTTATCGGTTCCTGTATCTGTCGTTTCAGCGACTGCGAACAGTGCACGCAATGGTGTTCTGTTTAAAGGTGGCGCTTATCTTGAGGCTGCTCAAGAACTGAGAGCAATAGCCTTTGACAAGACAGGAACCCTTACAATTGGAAGACCCGTAGTTACTGATGTGGTTGCTTACGATACTCTTTCTGAAAAAGAGATATTTGTTTTGGCAGGCAGCATAGAGTCCCGCTCAGAACATCCTATAGCGGAAGCAATAGTACGAAAAGCAAAAGAGGCGGAAGCTCCTCTGCTGGGCATAGGAGATTTTGAGGCAATGGCTGGATTGGGAGTAAGGGCAAGAGTTAACGGCAGCCTTTATTTTGTTGGCAGCAGCCGTCTTTTCCAGGAGAAAGGCATTTCAATAACACAGGCTCAAAATGAAATAACCCGCTTTGAAAACGAAGGAAAAACCGCTGTGCTCTTAGGCAATGAAAAAAGAGTGCTGGGTATTCTGGCAGTTGCAGATAAATTGAGAGCCGAAACAAGAGGAGCTATAGAAACTCTGAAAAGTTCAGGCATAAAGGTGGTAATGCTTACCGGCGATAATGAGAGAACAGCCAAGGCTATAGCATCGCAGGCAGGGGTGGATGAGTATTTATCTCAGCTATTGCCTGAGGATAAAGTTGAAGCAGTAAGGAAGCTCAAAGAGAGATTTGGCAAAGTTGCCATGGTCGGGGACGGTATAAACGATGCTCCTGCTATGGCTGTTTCTGATGTAGGAATAGCCATGGGAGCGGCAGGCACGGATATAGCGATAGAGACAGGTGATATTGTCTTGATGTCCGATGATCTATCTAAGATTGACTATGCTCTCAGATTAAGCAGAAGAACTATCGGCAACATTCGACAGAACATAACCGTTTCTTTAGCCATAGTAGCTTTTCTTATTCCACTGGCTTTAATTGGATGGATTGGTCTTGTGCCTGGGCTGATTCTTAATGAGGCAAGCGGTCTGATAGCAATTGTTAATGCATTGAGGTTATTAAGATAAAAACGAGGTTCATTATGGAAAAACTAAGAAAATATAATGAGGAGCTTATGGCGTATTCTACTATATCTTTTTATAGTACAAAAATCAATTAATATTATTAGTGGAGGTAAACTATGCAATCCGGAATGATGGACGGTTACGGTTATGGCAGTAGTATGATGTACGGTGGAGAAATTTTTGGGTGGTTATTCACGATACTGATTCTCATAGGGCTTGTGCTGCTCATCAAATACCTGTGGGAAGGCGGCGGAGCTAAAAGAGGAGAAGAATCCGCGCTTGAAATCCTGAAGAAAAAGTACGCCAGGGGAGAGATAAGTAAAGAAGAATTTGAAGAGAAAAAGAAAGACCTGTTATAAAGAGGAGACGGAGGTAAACTTAAAATGTACAACTACAAAAAATCTGCTCCGTTGGGTTATGCTGATGCTGTTGCAAAAGTAAAGGATGAACTGAAAAAAGAAGGTTTCGGAGTCCTCACAGAAATAGATGTCAAGCAAACTCTTAAGACCAAACTTAATGTAGATTTCGAGGATTACATAATCCTGGGAGCATGTAATCCACCGCTGGCTTACCAGGCACTAACTGCCGAGCGAGATATCGGAGTCTTGCTCCCCTGCAATGTCATCGTTTATGTTCAGGATGGAAAAACCTATGTCAGCGCGGTCTTACCTACTGTGCAGCTTGGAAAAGTAGGCAATCCAAAGCTTTTACCGATTGCGGAACAGGTTGAGAGCAAGCTCAAAAAGGTGGTGGATGCTACAGCCAAAACTGGGAGATAAGTTATGGAAAAGAGAACACTTGCTACTTTAGCTGTTGTACTGATTATTGTAGGCATCACTGGATTAGTCCTTAGTTCCGGTTACACTCGTTTCGTTTATGGTGGTTATCCTACTGGATACTCGCCTCAAGGCATGATGGGCGGTGGTGGCTTTTGGTCTGGCATGATGGGTGGTGGAATGATGGGATCTATGATGCAAATGATGGAAGGGAATATGCTTGTGAGTGGCGGCATCCCATATAATTCAAATGGAAGCCTGGTTAATCTGGAGCAAGCCAGGGATATTGCAAAGAGATATCTTGCCGCTCAGAATAATCCTGATCTGGACCTTGCGGATCTGGAAGAATGGGAGTTCAACTTTTATGTTGAATATAAAGAAAAAAGCACAGGAACCAGGGCATTTCAGGTACTCATCGATAAGTATAGCGGCATTGCTTCTCAAGAAATGGGCCCTAATATGATGTGGAACACAAAATATGGTATGATGGGAACCCAAGTAATTGGAGCCATGACTACAACAAAAGAGCAGGCGAAGGTATTTGCTCAGCAGTTCTTGGATTCTCGATTTTCCGGCATGAAGGCTGACGATAATGGGATATTTTATGGCTACTATCATTTTGATGTAAAGAAAAATGAAAAAATGTACGGTATGCTGGATGTTAATGGATACTCAGGACAAGTATGGTATCATACCTGGCACGGGAATTTCATTCAAGGAGACTAAATAAAAAGGAAGATATTCAGTTTATACAATACTGAAAAAGCAATAATCCATGCGATCGAACTTGCAAAGCTCACAGGAGCACAGCTCCATGCTGTTTATGTGATAAGTCTCGTTTCCCCACCCGGCACAATGGAAATAGAACCCGACTCTGATCCTGAATCGTACCGAACCATATCATCTTTCATTGTCCCGTCTGGAGTCTGCAAAGGGTTCATCTGCACCAGTGACCAGCCGATCAAGATGACTACAACACCAGCTATGAGGAAAATAATGAGCTTATTCACGATCCTCCTCGGTTTGCATTATTATTTCCAATTTCTAACTCACAGTAAATGATGCGATCATTCCCGCTTCTGCATGCTCAGGTATATGGCAGTGCATTAACCATTTTCCAGGATTTGTGAATTCCACAAGAATGTCTATTCTGCTCCCTGCAGGCACAAGAACCGTATCTTTCCACACAAGATTGTCATAAGGTTTTCCATCCTGAGCCAGAACAAGGAAGCGCTGTCCGTGCAAGTGCATCGGATGCTGCATCGGATGCATGGAATCCGGATCATTGAAGATAGTGATCTTCTTAACATCACCAACTTTCATCTGGTATTCAGGATTTTCTTTTCCTGTATCTTTATCCTTGAGTATCCATTTCACGTTCTCGCTCGTGGACATGCTGTTCATCATAACCATGTTTTCATCCTCGTCCCACTCGATAGGTACCATTTCCTTGGGCATACTCGCGATCTCTTTTGCCAGATCGCCCATAACATCCACAGTTAGATCGATCTCATAATCTGGTTTTGCTGAAATGTATTTTTTGAATGGTTTGATGCCGTCGATGATATCATTATTCTCTTTCAGGACGAAAAATCCTGGTTTTTGACTGACCGATGGATTTTCAGAAACACTTACAGTGCCAAGCACGTATGTTCTTTTCGCAGCAGCATAATCTACAGGAATGTTATGAAGAAGCTTGAACGTGCCAGGTTTATCAAAGAGAACCTCAACAATATACCGTTCTGAGACACCAAGAACTACAGAGTCTACGAACGATTCTTTTTCGTATTTCCCGGAATCTCCTCCCACTAATTTCAATTTATGCTCCCCGATCGAGAAGTTAAATGGTCTTGTATTGGAAGAAGATGTGAGATAGAATCTTACTGCTTCCCCTTTCTTTACATTCAGTTGATAGTCTGTCTCGCCATTGGCAAGCATAATATCGCCAAATCGTCCAGTCAGCGCGAACCGTGCCTGGTCTTTGTCAAATGGTTCAACATCACTATTTACGATCTTAATATCATCAAGGAATAAAACCACTTCTTTATCCACAGGATTAAAATAGTTCCGGGAGCCGGGTTCAACCAGGATATTCCCATATAAACCGAGTTCCTGCCCTATATCATCTCTGATGTGGGTATGATACCAGTATATTCCTTCGTCAGGGAAATATAACCTGTAAAGGAAGCTTTCACCTGGCTTAATAGCTTTTTGAGTGATATCAGGAACTCCATCGAATTTGTTTTCCAGCCTTATGCCGTGCCAGTGAACAGTGGTTTCTATATCAAGATCGTTGGTGAAATTAACAGAGATGTTGCTGCCCTGTTTGACCTTGATCATGGGACCGGGAATCTGCCCGTTGTAACTATACATGCGAATAGAATTACCATTAATGTTTTTTATAACCGGTTTTGCCTCAAGCTGAAGTACAGAACCTTCAGAAAGCTCTATGATCTGAGATGTTTTTGCTTTATCCAGACCAGCAATACCTCTATAAAGAGAATTTATTTTCTGAACTTTATCCATGTCCATACCCTTTTCCATGTCCATCTCTTTTCCACCGGTCTTTTGAGCAGGTTCAGGTTGTTCTTTACCTATACAGCCCAGAAAAATTGACACGAGTAAAATTACCAATACTGTAAATGCAATATTTTTCATCTTTGTCATCTTCCCACATTATAAAATTCTTAATACAATCCTTTAAATCCTGTATCTTAACTTATGTCTCTTTTATTTATGTGGGTTTTGATTTAAATAATGAAAAAAAATCATCAATTTTTTTTCAGAGAAAAAATCCTGATCTTTATCAAGATAATAATACCGCCGATCATCAATAATATCCCCCCCCAGAGAACATTCACCAGGGGAATAACCTTCGCGCTCAGCCCGATCGAAGATTTACTCAATGCATTTTCACTAAAATGTACTATGATATCAGAGAATAGGGTCCGATGGATAAGGATTTTATGGAAATAACCATACTGGTCGCTTTTCGTTAAGGAAACAGCGCCTGATCCATGCAGATACCCGTTCTTATAAAAATTTAGATCCAATGTCTGTTGCGATTCATTTCCATTATTCACTATGTTATTATCGGCTATCAGGACGCTCCATGTTGGATCTATGTTCCGCGGGATACTTAAATCTTTAAGATCGTATTCAAGAGTATCAACCCTGCTGAAAGATGCGGATATAATTGCGCCGATTATGATAAAAACAAATCCTGCATGGATCAACGCTACGCCGATATTGCTGCGAGAAAACCGATGTCTGATTCGAACAAACCTGAAAATTATCCCTCCAACTATAAGAAGTGTTATCGATAAATAGGGAATTACGGGCATTGAACCAATGAATTGCACAAGAAACGTGGATTGTTGATATAATTCCGAACCAGGGTTTAGCAGGGTGGTTGTTCCGGGCAGGAACGAAGTTACTGCGGCTATCATTACCGCTGCGAGCATTAATAACAGGAGATTCCCGGGTTTTATTACCACCTGGAGCATGCAATATCCTGTTAACAATATCAGCAACAGTATTATGGGAAAACTCCATAAAGTATATACTTCTTCCGGGATCGAGACGAATTCGCCAAACATCTTTTCAGAGGTAAGCGAATGGAGGATGCCCCATAAAGGTATGAATGCCAGCATACACAACATTAGAATCGTAGCATGGAATGAACTTCGCATTGATCTGAGCGACTCTCGTCTCTGTTTTTGAATATCTGCATCTGAACCTGATCGTGATCTCTTCAAGATCAAAAATAATATTACGATCATTGCCAGGATCAAAGCAACAAGCAAGATCCACCACACGGCGCTCCCCAGAAAGTTATGTTCCGAGCCGCGCACTCCTTTTCGCGCAAAGGACATTACAAAGATGTTCAGAATAAATACCGATGCTGCTAACAGCGGGGCAGTCGTTCCATACTCATGGATGTTTCGTCCGTGCCTTGCGATCGCATGCAGAGCTGCGGTCAGGATAAGCCAGACAGCAAGGGCGCCTGATTGAATAGCATCCCATTTCCAGTAGCCGTTCCATTCAAGGGTCTCATATGCCCATAAGCCCCCGGTCGCCATCCCGAGCGACAGCATCAGCCAGGATGATCTTCCCCATGACCTTGCCGTGCCAGCCCACTCTTTTTCCCCGGAGTACAGATAGGCTGCCGAGGCTGCAAACAGGATGATGCTTGAAGCATATGCCATAATTAACAGCGGCGGATGGACTATAAACCACGGGCTGATAAATTTGGGGCTTAAGCCGTGTCCGGATGACATGTCTGCATTAAATACTTCCAGGGTGGGTTCAAAAGGCGAATCGAAAAGAGTGATTATCAGCAAAAAGATCTCAATGACCAGGGTGATAAATAATGTTCTCCTGGCAAATCCATTATCTCCCTTGTTTTTTGCCTGGAATATTAAAATACACAACAAGGTCGCCCATGCCAGTAATAAGTGCATTCCCTCTTTTCCAGCCCACATTGCTGCTATTTTATATACTGGAGAAATTTCTCCACCATACACATATACATAATTTATAAGGAAGTTTGACGAGATAAAATAGTAAACCAGCAGCAAAACTGCCAGTGAAATAGAGAAAAACGCCCACCGAAGCATCCACGAAAAATAATTTTCATGTTTTCGAAGCAGCATTGAAGCTACTAAAGCAAAAAATGATACCAATAAAAACGTGTTTCCAATATTCATAACTATTTAAGTTTTCTATATACGTAAATCAATGTCAATACTCCAATAATAAGAAATACAAGCTCCATATGTTCGAATAAAAACCATTTGCTCTCTTTCTTATATATTACAAGCGGCGCAGGCTTCACATCCCCCCACCTGTCTTTTGAATCCTGCGCATGTACAGAGACTATATGCGTGCCCTCTTTCAGGTCTGAGGTATCTATATCCGCAAAAGCCTCCCTTACCTGCCCTCCTGCCAGTTCTTTACCCAGGGTCATATTCCTGCCCTTTCCTCCTTCTTCCACCATGTCAATAAAATACTCAACATTTGTAATGTTCGCCTCCCAGCCTGAGACCGCAAGGACGCTTAAGGAGATATTCTCGCCTGCATAGTTTTTCCGGGGCAGCATGATTATGTCCTTTATATACGGCGCTGTATTTGATCTCTGGAGCACATGCAGGGCGATAGGCGTATCGCCGCCGTGGCAGAGCGTACAGTTCTGTGCTGCCCTGTGCAGAGGTTCGGTCAGATTTGTGGCATTGAATGGCGGCTGGCTGCCATATCGTACATGACAATCAGAGCATTTGTTAACCCTGCTGCCGTTACTCCAGTTAAACCAGCCGGGTGATTGTATCGCTCCTGTAGGGAACTCGCTATAGTGGAATCTTTCGTTTCCGGTGGCGTTATGGCACGAATCGCACGATATGGTTCTTGTATCGATTGCTTTTACTTCAGGTTTTAAAAAGTATTTATCACGTTCTGTCAGATTGTGGAACTGATCCCTGATCTCATTGTGGCATACGCCGCATGTAAGGGTCTTGTTGATCTTTTCTACAACAAGTAAGCTATAGTGGGATGCATCATAACCTGAGTGGCAGGTATTGCAGGTAACATTTCGCAGGGTTTGTTTAATGTGGGTATTATGGCAATCAGTACACCTGGCACTGCTGCTGTCAGTTATCCTGCCGACAGGTCTTTCCCACGCGAGGGAAGGCTTATGGAACCTGCTTACCTTTGCTGAATCATGGCAGGTCTCGCAGTTAATTTTCATTCCAATAGCAGTATGCTCGGTCTGGTTACCGTGGATAATCCGTGGGATCTGAATGGCTGGCTTATATGGAAAAACTCCTTCGAGGCTGTGGCATTCATAGCAGTAGGTCTGTGAAGAATTTCCCTGTGAGAGATTCTGATACTGGATGTTCTTAGTAAGAGAACGGTTATGCAAAGAAGAGTTTGCAGTAGTATTGGCAGTATTATGGCACTTTTCGCATGTAAAACTGGAATTCACCCTGGTAGTGTTTCCCTTTCCCTCAGGCGCGCCGGGATAATGGGTGCGGATCACACCTTTTGCGCCGTATTTTTTCACAGCATCTGCTGAAGTATGGCATCTGATGCATGTTATTTCAGCAGGATTGGTGAGATTTGCGGAATGAAGCGTTCTAACCTCACCTGATGCATGGCAATCTGCGCACGACCCGTTTTTCGCATGGGAATAAACCTGGGATGCATTTCCCCACAGAGTAGCATTAACTGAGTCTTTATGGCAAGACAGGCAATCTGTTGAGTTGTATATTACCTTTACACCATAATGAGAGACGTTAGCCCTCGTATTATTTCCTCCTTTTTTAACAACAGAATTGCTGTGACAGATCTCACAGCTTGTCCTGATGGTCAGTTTTTCTCCCGCCTTTGTATGACCGCTAACGCGGGATGCATTGTAAGCAGTACCGAACGAATGGCATGAAGCGCATGACCTCGGAGATCTGTAATCTTCAGGATGACCTGATGGCTTGCTGCCGTTTCCGTGGCATGCCCAGCAGGCTTTATTAATGGAATTAACCACCACTGCACTTTCAGTCCTATTATTGAGGTTTGCGTGAACGCTCTTACTAAAAGCTTCAACATCTATCTGTTTGGGAGCAATTCCTCCGAGGCGGTGACAGCCTGCACAATCAGGATTAAAACTTCCATTCATCAGACCAGGTTCATGAAACGTTCCAGGAGCACCACCGATTATCACATCCTTGCCAGCTATCAATTCAGAACCCGTATAGTTGCCAATAGTCTCATTGTATCCGATTATGACAGTCTCGTTCGAGATATGGCGAGCATCTTCGATGACAATAATAACATCAGGAGCAGTACTATTAGCTGCAGTCGAGATATTAATAAGCTGGACAAAAATAGCGATCATGAGCAGATATTTTAGTCCGGTTCTCATCCTGGGCTCATCCTTTTACGAATATGTTCGCGACTTTCAAGCGCAGCATCGTGATATCTTCGCCATTCAATGTTGTGTTGAATGTGAAGTATTCCCCCTCACTTACAAATTCCTCTTTGACTTTTATATTGTCCTTTGTAAGAACTAACCATACATACTTGCGATCGGGACCGAAATCTTTTATATAAAGTTCATAACCGCTTCCGAGGTTCCATGAGTTATTAGAGTACAGTATTTTTTTATCAGATGCTGCAAAATCAATATCCAGCGGATTTAACGTTACGTTCGGGTCATCTTTTTTGAGCACAAAATACTTCTGCCCGTTTGGCCTATCGGACCTGTATTCTTTGACATGGCAGGCATAGCACTGCACACTGGCTGTTTCAGTATGCACATGCGTTGGTACATAGCCGTTAAATGTTATCAGGCTCACCATACCGCCATAGAAAATTTCCGGTATCCTGAGATCGATAATAGTTTTATTTTCCCCTCCCTGCACTAATCTGGTTTCATATTTGAAGCCGCCCCCTTCCGGAACAAGCTCGTCTTTTATTAGTAGCCCATTATAAAATAATTTTATCCATACGGATTTTCCTTGTTTATCTATATCCACGATAGCTATACTGTATTTTTCGTTAATACGCCAGACTTCATCTGAAACAAGCTTCTTTTCAATGTTTGATAGGCGTATAGTTTCCCTTGGGTCAGGTGGATTTCCCCATTTTTTGCTTATTTCTCTGTTCTGGTGGCAGCTTATACAATCCTTGGTATCTACTGTCGGATATTTTGCGTAATGAGATACAGTGGAATTTGCGTTTTTACCTGAGGCAATGATATCATTAATGTGACAGGTGGTGCAGACTGGCGTCCTTATCTGGCTGCTTCCGGGACTGTGTGAAGAAATGTGTCCTCTTTTTATGTTCCCAGCAAGGTTAAGTACGCCGTCGATGTGGCAGGATGAACAGGTGTTTGGAGGCTTCGCAATATTCGGATGGTCTTGAGGTGTCGTAATCATATTTGAATGACATGACCAGCAGGCTCGATTCAGGTCAGATCTGGCATCGTTTACGTTTGCATGTATGCTCTGGTTGATAGTCGACTCGCTTACTTTATTTGATGCAAAGCCACTTGTTCCATGGCACTGCACACAATTCGATAAACTATAACCCTGCATGTTCACGAGAGTGGAATTATGGAGCCTGCCTGTGCCGTGGCACGATGAACAACTCAGACCGCCATTATGGGTGATGTTTGTTCGTGATGTTTTGTTGAAAACATCTGAGAATTCTGAAACCGGATTCTGGTGGCAGTATGAGCAATTGGTGCCTGTTCTATTTGAATCCAGCATATCTGGTCTCTTTTTGCCATAATGGGAGATGGTTGAATTCACTGTACTGCCATTGAAATTTATCATCTGTGATTTTCCGTGGCATAGCTGGCATGTTGCATTTACCGTGATGTTGGCAGCATGCGGGGTATGCTCAGTTGTTAATGGAGATTTGAATTTTTCAGAACGGTTCACATGGCAGGAAATACATGTGAGCGCAGGCTTGTGCATGGGATGTTTTTTCGGTGGTGTTGTTGAGTTTGCATGACATGCCCAGCATGCCCGATTAAGGTTTGAGCTTGCATTGTTGAGATTGGTATGGATGCTCTGGTTCATGATATTCTGGTTTATTTTTGGAACCATCTCTTCCATCATTCCTTCACCCAATGCCGTACCATTGGTTCCGTGGCATCTCAGACAGTTTGATATTATCCCCATACCCATGCCGCCTGTACCTGAAAGGGATGAAATTGCAAATAAAGATAATGAACCTGCGAACGAACGCAAGGTATTTTTTGTTGCATCGACCTCTGTGAGCAAAGTCACCCATGTTGAATTAGTATAATGAATGATCGAAAGGTTGCTCTCGTTTACTTTTGCGAATTCTGCGTCATTATAAGCCGCTTTAATATTTACCCCACTGTAGGAAAAGTTCCTGGCTGATATACTGAAAAATTTAACAGGGCTCCCGGGCGGTGAAGAGTCAGGCATGTCGTTACTGTTCACCTCAAGAGTAACCTCAGCTTTTTCCCTTCCAATAAAAGAAGCTGATATGGTTTCGTCCCCCATTTCTTTGCATTCATGCGATTGAACGGTCTGAGCAGTATCATTATGGATATGTTCTGAGGTATTTTCAGAGTGTGAACTGACTGCAAATAAAGATAGGGAATTGGAAGATGCATTCAATATGTTTTCTTCCTCATTTACATCCGTAGGAAGCTTGATCCATGTGGAATTTTCATAAATGAAAAGAGAGAGGTTTCTCTCATCGATCCCACTTATATCCATTTCACAGTAGGCTGCGCTTATGAAAATGGATTCGTAAGATATGTTCTGCGCGCTTACCCTGAAAAACCTGACAGGCAAGCCATGCGGCTGTACAGTTATTGGATTATTTTTTTCGAAGTCCTCAAGAGTCACTGTTGCATTCCCGGTACCGTTCTGGATAATTGTGGCTGTCAGGGTCAGGTTCGCATGAACGTGTTCAGTTGAATTAGTTGAGTTTTCAGTTGTATTCGAGTGGGTATGGTTCGATGGATCAGCAGGATGTTCATGTATGGATGAATTTAAATCGTAAGAAGAATTGTCCACTGCATATACCACAGATGGAAGAAACAGCAGGGCTAGCACTACAGTGCCTGCGATCAATATGACCTGCTGGCTCAAGAAATCTCCTGATTCACGATGTCGAACATGTTTTTTTTGTTTTCTGTTCATACAGGTTCCTTGCAATTACATCTAATCCTTAGCTTTACATTCAGTGTAAACTATATATAGTTTACTGCGGGTGTAAACTCAATATCAAAAGCAACTGGCTTCATACTATCATACCAGAACCTGCTTTATCTTCTCTGATGCTTTCGCCATCTCATTCAGAATTAATCCAATGCCAGCATATGGTCCGGTTATGACCATAAGCAGTGCTTTTGATCCTGCTCCTATTCCAATAGCTTTCCCATGTTTTGATTCCACGATAACACTCTCAGGAATACTCTTTCCGAAAATCGCTGCCATGGTTTCAGCTACGCCCATAAGTGTAGCCGACATTGCTGCAAATTTTTCTGCATGCTGTTTCTGGGCTATTGTTGAAAACAAAAGTAAACCATCTCTTCCTACTAATGCTAATGTTTCAATGCCGCCAGCATTTTTTAAGTCGTTTATTATCTTTTTTAGCTTTTCTTCTACTGTCATATTTATCTTTTGTAAACATTTTTCAGATTATGAGTATTAGCTTAATGACTTTATTTCATTAGTATAGTGCTTATCTTTTGATCTGGTTTTTGCTTTAAAAACTAAACAACATCTACCGATTTTTTACTTAAAAACAAACAAAATAAACAAATTTCTTTCAGATAAAAAATAATGACATAGGTTCGAATTTAGGAGGATGCACGAATAAGAGCGGCACCATTACTCAGTGGCATCCTTTTAAAAATGAAAAGTCTGGATATTTAACGGCTGTTTCTCCAAATTCCCATTGGTGGGATTTTCATTGGATAACCGCTTCTTGTACCGTTTTCTTCACCATCTCCGTCGACTTTTTTTTCATCCCAGGTTATGACTTCTGTATCATTACCTTCTTCCACTCCTCTCCTAAAAATAGCTTCCTCATTTGGGATCGTGCGCATAAATCTCCGGTCAGTCCTTGATTCAAACTTTTCTTCAAGCTGTGCGCTGTTACTCAAGGCACTCTTTAATCCTTTGTTATCAGGGAAATCTTGAAGAAGCTTTTCCAGGACGAACTGATGCCTTATAATCTTCCTCTGCGCATCGAAAAGTTCTGAAACATTTCCGGTGGTTTTCGAAACTGAATCATTAACAGCTTGAATTTTTTCCCTGTACAGTTCAATCGCCATATTGGCGTAATCCCCATTATTGCTTCTTAATTCAGCTTTTGCCTCAGCTATCCGCGATCTTGCATGTTCTATTTGTTTGTCGATCTTTTCGCTCTTATTAAACGTGAAAATCTCACCGAAGTTCTCAAATGCAATTTTTAATCCATATAAAGCACTGCCAGGGCCTATTGAACCTTCATAAGGCGCTATGTCCTCAAAAATTTCTTCAGATTTTTCATCAAAGTTAGCAGACTGTGCCATACCAGTACTTATTGTAAAGACAAGGGATAACAGGATTATTACTGGCATGATATATCTCATATTTATAACTCTCACATTCTCAATCTCCATTAATAATTATTATATGTTAGTATGGTACTTATTATTTAAGGGGGTTTCGCTTTAAAAAAAAAGGAATAAAAAGACAAAATTTTATTTTTATAAAGCATAAATGACATTAAGCATTACGATAATTTGTGTTCAGAGGTGAACTAATGGCAAAATACAAATGTATTATTTGCGGCTGTGACACTGTGGTCAACGAAACAAGCCCACAGATAAAAAGTGAGTACATGGGATTTACATACTCCTTCTACACGCCAGAGTGTAAGCACATTTTCGATACGAGTCCTGTGAGTCATGCCGCGGTTTGCTAGATAAAATCAGTTTGTTCGGCAGATTGAGATATGCAGAAGTAAACCTGAAGAGATACCCCAAAATGCTATCTCTTCTGCTCATGATAAATCTGGATTTTCCTGTTGAACTAACATAAATCAAGGTTGAAATTTCAAATGAAAAACACATCGCTTATAGCAATTATCAAGGATTGGGTTTTAGCGCATCGGCTACAGTTTACAATTGCTCTTATAGTTCTAATTTCAGTAGTATTTGTAGCTTCGGAAAAGGCTATTGAGATAACCGAGCGCCCTGAATTCTGTGGAAAGAACTGCCATATTATGAGACCATTTTATGATTCATGGAATGCATCCTCTCATAACGACGTTGCATGTGTTAAATGCCATTATGAGCCGGGTGTGATCGGCGAGATAAAAGGCAAGATGAACGGGCTTAAGCAGTTCTACAACTATGAGACCAGATCTGAAGATTATTCCGGGCAGCTTTATGCAAGAGTGCTTGATAAAAACTGTCTTGCCTGTCATGAAAAACGTATCTATTCTTCAAATACGAGCTACGTGGGTATGAATTTCAGCCACAGGGACCATTTACTCCAGCCCAAGAGAGGTATCGGGTTGACATGCACAAGCTGCCATTCCATGCTTGTGATAGGAATGAAAGAACACCAGCGGGTTACAGAACCATCGTGTGGTCAGTGCCATCCAGGCCTTTCACAGATGAAAAAAGATACGGGGCACATAGTGGTGACCACCTCAACATGCTTTACCTGTCATTTTAGAAATGTGCCAAGTAACGCTTCTATTTCAGGATGCCCGTCATGCCACGGCTCACCAGATGAAAAAAAATTCCGGAATTATACGAACTTTAATCATACAGGCCATGTCAGCCGCGGTGCTGGATGTTCAACCTGCCATACGAATATATCAACAGGTGTAAATGATATTGTTCCGAAGGATAAATGTTATTCATGCCATAACATAAAAGAGAGGGTAGAGAAATATGATGATTTCGGTTTAGTTCATAAAACCCACGTTACAAACAATAAAATCGCCTGTTATAACTGTCACTCCAACGTGAAGCACAGCCCGACAGTGAAAGAGAATCTATGCGCCACCTGTCACAGTAAGGAGAAAGAGCACCCCGGCGATTGGCTGAAAACGCATAAAAAAGAGGTTTTAATAGGCAAAAACTGCAGCAGTTGTCATCAACCGAAGTTCTGCGCTGACTGCCATGCTTCAGGGATCACAAGAATTAACAAAAGTAAATAGTCGACCGGAAAAACCACCAATTTTTTTTCCCACCACTCCCCACTATCCGGTCACTCCTATCCTTTATATTGATGCAGAAAATGAACTGCAATCGGCTTGGGATGACCGGAAGCGGCAAATAAAGAAAGAATAAGCAAGAACGGTAGAACCCTTGTTAAACGGGATGCTTTCTCGCCCACCATTGCACGAAAGACATGCCCGCCATCAAGCTGCATTCGGGCGCTTGGGGTTCAGTTGCTCTTGCGGAACCGCTGAACCCCTCACATGTTAATAGTAAGTGCTTATCCCTTAATCGGTTTTTGCTTTAAAAAGTAGAATGACGTTTACTGATTTTTTTACTTTTTACAACAAAAAAGGGGATTATTTTATGATATAAAATCTAAACGCGTTCTATTTACAAATAAAAAGACATAAAACAGCAAAATTTTATTTTTGTGAAGCATAAATGACTTTAAGCATTGCGATAATATACTTTTAAGAGGTGAACTAATGGCAATATGCAAATGCACTATTTGCGGCTGTGACATAGAGTGTAAGCACATTTTCGATACGAGTCCTGTGAGTCATGCAGCGGTTTGCTGAATCAATATGAAAGTAATTATCCTGTTACTATTACCTGTTATTGTGATTTTTGCAAGCGGTTGTATTGAGCAGCAAAACTCAGCCAAACCTGAACACAATCAAACGGTGTCGGAAAGTAAAACAAATACAATAATAATTAGAGACTTTGATTATGATCCTTCCACTCTTAAAATTAAAGCAGGAGCAGTCATTATATGGATGAACGAAGATTCTTATGCTCATACTGTTACAGCTAAAGGGCACACTTCCAAAACCAAAGGGCTCTTCGATTCAGGAACTCTAAGCAAAGGACAATCCTTCATCTACACATTCAAAGAAGCTGGAAGGTTTGAATATTACTGCACAATCCACCCCAGCATGATAGGAAAAATAGAGGTTGAGAATTAAATTTATCTCTCTTATCGCTCAATGTATGGTATCTCTTCCTCGCCGATCAGGCACGGCGCAGTTTCATCGGTTACATTGCAGCATTTCCTGAGAACTACGACTGTCGCAAGTCCGCCGGCAAAAATGGCGATGCTTGACCTGCCGCATTTGTGGAACGGGCGTTCTTTTGGAGTCAGGAAGCGGAGTTCGAATTCTTTTTTCAGCAGCTGCTCCATTAGATATGAGTAGAGCCGCCCTGTTATATCAGTGGGTAAGCTGTGGAAAGCATAGATTACATAGCCGTCCTCGTTTATCACCCGCAGAAACTCTGCCACCGTCTTTTTGGGTTCCTTCAACGTTTCCAGCGCCCATGTGCAGGTAACTACATCAAAGGAATTATCCGGGTATGGAAGGGTTGAGATATCCTGTACCTCGAATCTGACCCTTTTGTCTTTTATCTTTTCCCTCGCAATTTTCAGCATCCCTTTTGAGATATCGATGCCCACAACCCTTGAGGGATTGGAGTTTTTAAGTATGGCTTTAATCGTTTCCCCTGTCCCGGTCCCTGCATCAAGGATAGTTGCCCCATCTTTAATATTTTTTTGTAACAATTCTTCAAAATAATTCCATACTCCTTTTCCCATGGTATTTTTCCAGAGGGATGCGTAGAAATCGTACTGCTCCGCTATCGAATCATACATCTCCCGCACATCCTGTGGTTTGGTTTTAAGAAGCCCTATGAATGCCAGAATCTCGATGCCTGCTTTGCCCTTCATTTTATTCCACAATTGTTCATAGCTTGCTTCTCCCCTCACAACATCGAATATTAGTTCATAGAATTCCGGGTAGCGTTTCAGCAGTTCATATCCTATTTTCGGGAACGTGTAAAAGACCATGCCGATCTTTCGTGCATACTCAAATTCAGGGTATATCTCCTGAGCTATGCGTTCCTGATAATTCGCTGTTGTAGTATTGCCGTTCAGAATACCTGAAGCCACCTCTGCCGCAATCTGCCCACTGCGTATTGCATAATATATCCCCTCGCCCAGGAAAGGATCCACAAAGGCTGCGGCATCGCCAGCCAGCATGGTTCGAGAGCTTGTGATTTTTGACTCTCCATCAAAAATCGGGATAGTATACCCGAACTTATGCTCGCTCTCTATCTTATCAGTAAGGTACTGGTCAGACAGGAACATTGAATAGTAGGGCTTTGGATTTTTTATCATTTTTTTCCACCCGCCCACTCCGAGTGAGAGATGGTCAGCTTTCGGGAAGATCCAGCCGTAGCCATATGGAACTGAGCCGAAATCAAACAGGATCTCTTCGCTCACTCTATTGAATGCTTTTTCTTTGATTTTAACCTCACCCTCTATAAGTACAGCAGTTCTTTTTTTGGGTTTTAGCCCGATTGACCGTGCAACTATACCGTTGACCCCGTCCGCCCCGATAAGAAGCTTTGCAGCGTACATATTTTTTTCTGTCATTACAAGTACGCTGTCCTTTCCCTCTTCCACTTGAGTGACTTTTTCCTGCTCATGTATTTCGGCCCCGGCAGCTCTTGCCTTCTCAACGAGGAAGTTATCGAATTTATCCCGCATCACCATATGCACAAGTGGCCGCTCAGATACTGCATGGATGTCGCCTGATCCTTTGAAGGTAAAGTTCACTTTAGATATGGTTCTCTCAACTACGCTTTTGAAATCAGGTTCCAAAATTTTTTCGATCTTGGCAGTAAGCCCGCCGCCGCAGGGCTTATATCTGGGATGCTTCTGCTTCTCGATTGCCAGCACTTTGAAACCTTTTTTGCTTAATTCGTATGCAGCGGTTGCTCCCGCAGGACCCAAGCCAACCACTATGATGTCGTATTTCATTTTACCTTCTCTTCAAATCTGTCACTGAAGTAATTGTATATCGTCACGAATATAACACCTGACAGTATGCCCCATATGAATGACTCAGCCAGACCCAGCAGAAAACCAGATGGAGTGAGCCATGTAAAACCGGGCAGCAGGAAAGACCACACTTTTCTCATCTCATAAACAGGCCAAAGCAGATCAAACATTACGCAGAGCACATAGAGTACAGCGAGAAAAACTCCCAGGGATAGCGCCACAACTTTTGTATTCAGCTTTTCCATATAATCACCATCTATATTTGTTACACCAGATTGTATTTATCGTTTATCATTCTGCATAGATTCCTTCTCTTCAAAAGAAAAGGCATGGTATTATTAAAAATAATATGAGGTATGCATCGGTTTATATTGAAGATGCGCAGAATGTTTTCTTGACGATTTTTTATTTGTAATATATGTTTGATCCCGGGATATCTGTAATATTTATTCAGGATTCCTTTAGCGATATCATCTCCGGATAGGATAGCCTGATATATCCCTTCTCCAGTCAGTCCTGATGCAAAGCCAGCCGCATCGCCTACCAAGAACCTGTTCCCGAAAACAAATCCCTTATAATCAATGTTAATACGTGCAGCTTCGAACTTTGTTTTTTCAATAGCGAGCCTATCGCATAGCTCATCAAGGCTGCGCCTCATCAATGCACCTTTTCCCGTCTTTCCTCCCATCCCTATTGATGTAAAGCCCCTGTGTGGAAATATCCAGCCATATATAAGGATGTGTCTAAAGTCGTCAACAAAGACCTCCAGGTCATTTCTCAGTGTTTTGCTGATATACTGGATCCCTATTGCAGTCCTATCAACATGTATATCCAGGAATCTCCTGACGATCGAGTTAGAACCATCAGCGCCTACCAAATGATCAAAACCTATTTTTTCGCCGTTTACAACGATATGGTTTCCATCAACAGCACTGACGCAGAATGATGTCCTGATCTCAGCTCCTGCTTTTATAGCATCTTTTGCCATCCACTGCCCAAGTTTTTCCCTGTCCACCGTAAATACCGGGTGGCTGCCCAGGTCTACATCATATGATCCTTTTGCTGTATGCAGGAGCATATAATTAAATTCAGCATCAACGATATTTTTTGGAACAAATTCCATATTCCTGATGGTTAGACCGCCTGCGCATATTGTTTGCCCGATAGCTTTGTTTTTCTCCAGTACCAGTGTGTTTCTTCCGGCTTCGGCTAAAACCCGGGCAGCAGTGAGTCCAGCCGGACCTGCGCCGACGATAATCGTATCATATTTTTCCATGTTATTACATCACAACCCTGTATTTAATTATAACTATTACATCAGCAATATAGCTGCCAGCCCAAGCGCTGCAACAAATATGAGCATAAAAAATAGGGAAAAATAGTTTATGTGCCTTGCCTATTTCTCCCATTGTCGTTATTAAGCTGCCATTTTGCGGCATTCTTCAGCACATTTCCTGCATTCTTCAGCGCACTTCTTGCAGTGCTCAGCTTTATGTTTTCCACATTCGGCTGCACATGCATCACAGATATCTGCGCAAAGGGCGCAAAGTTTCTTTGCAAACTGACTGTCTCTCGCCTCGAACCTTGCACATAGCGCACAAATATCTGCGCAATCACGGCAAAGCTGTATGCACTTTGCCATCATCTTCACATCGCTCTCGCGAAGACAGGCTGTAGCACAGGATTCACATGCCACGAAGCAGTCGTTACAAACGTCTATGCAGTCCTGCTGTTTACGATTTATCAATTTTTCACCTCAAATTATCTTTATGGATGTCTTCTCTTAAGCGACTTCTGGTTAAAATAGGCAAAGAAAATCACAACTAAGATTTTGATTTTGCAAACTTACGTGGGAATGCCTCTGGTAACATTTCGATATAATCTATCAGTTCATGATAAATCTCATGCATCGGGCTCACAATTATCACATGAGCTGGAGGATGAATTTTCCTCAGTCTGCTGATGGCGGCACTGGCTGAATCCATCAATGGTAGCTCAGGAAAAAGATTCTGTTGATTGTTATGGGGTCTGAAGAAAACGAACCGCAGATAATGGCGCCCAGAGTCACGCCTCTGGAGGGCGTGTCCACCTATGCCCTGCGGGGCATAGGTGTGCGCGG
>JAYTKX010000062.1:0-7205 GCA_043729865.1 Methanobacteriota archaeon | reverse complement strand
AACGCGGATACGTTGCTATTAATCTGCGTTCATCTGCGTTTATCTGCGGTTTTTTATTTTTCATAAATTATTTACGATTATTTGAGATTCTTGCTATAGATGTAATACGAAACCACGCTACCAGAGTTCGTTTCAGTTCGTATAAGTTCGGTGTTTCTCTATATTTTTCCCGTTCATTTATGATCCGGGAACTTGCGCCATGACGAAGTCTGCTTAGGAGGGCAAAACTCCTCAATGCTGGGAAAGCCTTATTAGGTAAGAAAGTAAGAAAGTAATATCATGGCAACTGAAGTTGAGTTCACACGAATGTCCACCGCGTATCCAGGCGCCTTTATCCGCTGTTTAATCCTTCTTCAGCCACGGCATCATCGCTCTTAGCTCTTTTCCTACCTTCTCGACCTGATGCTCGTTCTCCTGCCTCTCAAGCGCGTTCAATACAGGTCTGTTCGCCCTGCTCTCGAGTATGAACTCCTTTGCGAACTCACCGCTCTGGATCCTGCGAAGCGCCTCTTTCATAGCCTGCTTTGACTGTTCGTTGATGACCTTTGGACCGACCGTTAATCCGCCGTACTCTGCTGTATTGGAAACATAGTACCACATCTTACTGAGTCCGCCTTCGTGTATCAGGTCGATTATGAGCTTCATTTCATGGAATGTCTCAAAATACGCTATCTCTGGCTGGTAACCTGCTGCAACAAGCGTCTCGAACGAGGCTTTCATGAGACACGTCACGCCGCCGCAAAGGTCCACCTGTTCTCCGAAGAGGTCTGTCTCGGTCTCTTCCTTGAACGTGGTCTCAAGCACTCCTGCACGGGTCGCTCCAATGCCCTTCGCATAAGCCATGCCGATATCCCATGCGTTGCCTGCGGCATCCTGGTATATAGCAATAAGCGCGGGTACGCCGATGCCCTCTGTGTAGGTGCGCCTTACAAGGAAGCCCGGTCCTTTTGGCGCCACCATTATCACGTTCACGTCCTTTGGCGGCACTATCTGGTTAAAGTGAATATTGAAGCCGTGAGAGAAGCAAAGCGTCTTCCCCTTGCTCATATGCGGGGCTATCTCGCTGCTATAGATAGCGCCCTGTATCTCGTCCGGGACGAGCATCTGGACAAGGTCTCCCTTTTTGGCGGCATCAGCCATTGTCATGACAGTAAGACCGTCATTCTTTGCTTGTGTCCAGGATTCGCCGCCCTTCCTCACCCCGACCACCACGTCAAGCCCTGAATCATGCAGGTTCTGAGCCTGCCCTGCTCCCTGGCTCCCGTAACCGATAACTGCGATCGTTTTGCCATTCAGAACGTCTGAATTTGCATCTTTGTCATAGAATATTTTCACCATGAATTATCCTCCTGCCCCCTTTGACAGCATTAACAGGTATAAATATTTACTTTAATGGGTTTATTATTCTATGGACCGGTCGGGAATTGAACCCGAGGCCTCTCCCATGCCAAGGGAGCGATCTACCCCTGATCTACCGGCCCATCAGGATACCCCGCATAGTACACGATTTCAGATAAAGTTATCGATTAATAATTTGACTGGAACTATTATAAAGTATGCAGACCATTCTTTATATTATGCCAACAACATTGACGATAGCAGGCGTTGATTCAGGCGGCGGAGCAGGTGTAGCCGCGGATCTGAAGACCTTTGCAGCGCTTGGGGTTCATGGAACGTGTGTGATCACTTCGCTCACAGCCCAGAATACAAGAGGCGTGGTGAGCTGCCAGGATATCCCTCTGGATTTTATCGAAGAGCAGTTCAATGCTGTTGTGAGCGATATAGAGATCAACTGTGCTAAGACCGGTATGCTTTCCTCCCCTGAGATTGTCAGGACTGTGGCAGGGTTATTGAAAGACCGGATGTTCCCTCTTGTTATCGATCCTGTGATGGCTGCAGAGGCTGGCGGGGAACTGCTGAAGGATGATGCTGTGAGCGTCCTGATCGAAGAATTAATGCCGCTTTCTACCGTTATTACACCGAACGTGGCTGAAGCCGAGCGGTTATCAGGGTTGAAAATAACCGACCTTAAGGATGCCAGGAAAGCCGCAAAAAAGATCCACGACATGGGCGCGATCGCGGTTATAGTTACAGGCGGTCATCTTGGGGGTACTGATGTTCTTTTTGACGGAGAGGTCACATATATTGAAGGGACGCTTGTAAAAGGGGGCACGCACGGATCCGGATGCACGCACTCTGCTGCAATAACGGCAGAGCTTGCAAAAGGCACTCCTCTTCTTCTGGCTGCGCAGCGCGCCAAGAAATTCGTGGAGAGGGCGATACTTGCAAGCGTGGCGATAGGCTCAGGTAGCGCGCCCGTGAACCAGATCGGACCCCTGCTTGCCGATGCGCAAAGGTATCAGGTATTGAGGAACGTTGAGGAAGCTGTTGGAATTATTGAAAAGAACATGGCGCATGAACTTATCCCGGAGGTAGGCTGCAATATAGCCATGGCGGTACCTAACGCATCATCCACGTGGGATGTGGCTGCCGTCCAGGGAAGGATAGTGAGGTTGAGGGGTGCGCCCCATGCCGTGGGTTCTGTGGCTTTCGGCGCGAGCAGCCACATAGCAAGGATAGTGTTGACAGCGATGCGCCATGATGCTTCAATGATGGCAGCGATGAATATCAGATATTCAGAGGAGACGCTTGCCGCATGTGAGAATATCGGGTTGAAGATATCTTCTTTTTCAAGGGAGGATGAGCCAGAAGGCGCTGCCACGATGGAGTGGGGCGTGGGTGAGGCGATCATGAAGGCTGGCAGGGGTCCGGATGTGATATATGATACTGGTGGAGTTGGTAAAGAGGCGATGATAAGGCTTCTGGGGAGGGACGCTGTTGAGGTAGCGGGAAGGGCGCTTCAGATATCAGGCGCAATGATGAAATGAGACCGCAATGTTGCGGCGGGTTGAACGATGATGGATGGGAAAGCTTTAATAACAATTAATAATGACAGTATGATAGTTCGTAAATATTAACCTATAAGCTAAACAGGTGGTAACTATGGATATAATGGAAGAAATAAAATTCCCGTCAAAAGATAGTGAATGGACTCAGAAAGTACTGATAGGAGGCGTAGTTGCAATAATACCTATCGTAAATCTAATTGCATGCGGGTACCTTCTGAATGGGATACCTGTCCTGGGTATGCTGATAATGATTTTTGGAGGATTCTACACGGGTGCTGTGGCATACAATATGTTCGGTAAGGTATGCGCGAGGTCAAAGGCTTAATCTCCTGAATTTTTGATATGAGGCACTTAAACGTGAGGATGAAAGCAGGTGAAATAATTCAAGGCATTTCGAAAAACATAAAAAAAATTCAACATAATCCTCATGGACATTCGATTATCCCGCCCCTGCGTGGACGACCCGACGCGCTATATAGCAGAATGCCATTTCGGTAAGCTGGTCATCATAGAGAAATTATGCGATCTCCTGCGCAGTGCCGGGGCAAAAGGGCTTAAGTGCTCTGTAAAACTTGGAGTGGCGCGCTTTGAGCTTGAAGAAAGGAGCGTAATGATATATTCAAGTGGTCGCGTGGATATCAGGAAGATCCGCAATACCGATGAAGCAAGAGTTGTGATGGGACAGATAACGGAAATAGTAAAAGAGGCTCTTAGCGATAGATCCTCTTAGAGAACTCACCGATCGATTGGCTTGTGCTCTGGGCTATAGCATCCATCTTTTTATCAAGGTTCTCTTCCACGCCCTTGATATTTATCCTGATGGAGCGCTCTTTTGCATTGACAATTTCTTCGAGCTTATTTACCTTCATATTGAGCAGTAGTATCATTGCAGCAAGAGAACCCGCAAGGATCATGGCTGATAATACGATAACAGGATCAGAATCGCCGAACCTTGAGAGCCAGCTGTTCGTAAGTACTAATGAAGACAGTGTCATTAAGGCTGCAAGACCGATATCTTTTGTTTCCATTTATCCACCTCTCTTGTCTGTAATACTTTTGGACATATATAGATTTAGATTTCCCAACCATCTGAGGACAAAATATTATTAGAGGCTGGAACAATACGCTGTTAATGGCTCGAAAGCTCAAACCTGAAGATATTCAAATCCTGAAAAAACTTGCCCCCGAGCTTTTGGATACTTCGTGCGCGCATTCAGGTCACGAGTTCAGGTCAGTGCTGCCTCCTGTATCGCAGCATTTCTCCACTTCTCAGGGCGATTTCAGAGAGCGTCTTGTGAAACTTTCGGATGAGGAATTAGAGTATCTTGTTTCTCTTATCTTTGAAGGGATGGAGAGCCTTCACTGCGTCAAAAAAGAGCATGTGGACGCCCTGGTGGAAGTTGTGGGCATGAGGCTCTCAAAAACAAAAGCCGCAGAACTTCTTGAACTTTACAAGTTCGTGGGAGATTAAAATGCCGCATGTAATGGAACTGTTCGGAAAGACACGCGTGGTCGTGAAGGACGGAAAAGTGATCGAGGTCGGAGAAACTATGGCAGAATGGTGTCCTGTGTTCAGTAAGACAGCAGGCATCTCCAGGCTCACGGCGCATGAAGCGAAAAAGAAAAGCAGCCAAAGCCTCTCCTGTAATCTTTTTATATTTGTAATACTATTCATTGCATATGAGTGAGATGCTGACTTTCAGAGAGGATGACGAGACCATAAAGAAGATAGACGAGCTTGCGCGTCAGAAGATGAGGTCAAGGTCAGAGATAGTCAGGCTGGCTGTGAGGGATTACGTTAACCGCAAGCTTGAACTCATCGAGATCCAGAAACTTGCAGCAAAGCGGTATGCTGAAGGAAAGCTGTCCCTGGACGAGCTTGTGGACATACTGGGGTTCAACGAGGCAAAGAAAGTGGCGCATTATAAGGACCTCGCCGAATCATCATTTGCGCAGGGCATGTCATGAAAGCGGTAGCCGATGCAAGCGCATTGTTGTCTCTTGAATATATGGGGGTGCTGGACGATACACCTGGCATAGCGGACATTTATACCACAGGTTCAGTAGACGAGGAACTGAACGAGATAGCAGGTTTCAGGGATGAAAAATCAGGTTTTGCAAAAAAGATACTAACTCATATCAGTGACGGAAAAATAAAGCGCATTGAAATAAAGGGCGAGGCGTACCCTAAAAATGCCAACATGAGCCAGTGTCTTGTTCTGTGCATCAGCGCAAAGATCCCGGTTCTGTTAACGGATGATGCGGATGCTGCATATCTTCTCGGCAGGATCGCAGCGCAAAAAGGTATAAAGCTAAGAATGTGCGCATCTGTGCTTGTGGAATTGATCAGGGCAGGAAAGATGAGCCCTCAGGATGCAAAAGTGAAGCTTGAAGAACTGATAAAAAAGCGAAGCTGGGAAGGAGGCATTCTTGAAGTCCTGGTAAGAAGGTATCTGGAGGATGGCGAATGGTAATATTAGCTGTTAAGTACGACAACGCACTGTCGGGGTGGATATGAGCTTCCTTATAAGGTTTGCCCGCCACTGGATTGCAGGCGAGACCCTGGGTGAAGCAGTTGCGAGTGCGAAAAAAAAGAACAGGGCAGGCTTTGGCGTCATAATCAATTTCCTGGGCGAGCATGTGAGGGATAAAATTGAGGCGCAAGAGAATATCGAGGAGAATATAAAGCTCCTTTCGGCTCTGGAAAAAGAGAAGGTCAACGCATCCATATCCATAAAACTTACGCAGCTCGGGCTTTTGATAGATAAGCGGCTGTGCTTTTCGAACGTGGAAAAGATAGCAAGCATAGCGTCATCAAAGAACATATTTGTCTGGATAGACATGGAGAACTCACCGTACACAGAGGACACAATAGATATATACCTCGATATTTCTAATAAATTCGGGAACGCAGGCATTGCGATACAGGCGAACCTTAAAAGGAGTGAGAACGACGTCAAGAGGATAGCTGCAGAAGGCGGCATAATACGGCTTGTCAAAGGAGCATACAGCGAGAAAAATGAGATAGCCTATTTGCGCAGGAGCGAAGTGACGAAGAATTTCTCAAAGCTCATGGGCTACATGTTCTATAAAAGCGCTTTTTTTGCGGTTGCCACGCATGATGAGCATTTGATCAATGAGGCGATCGAGGTAAATAAAGTCCATAAAAAGAGGCTTGAGTTCCAGATGCTCATGGGGGTAAGGGAAGAACTTAAACGCCAGCTTGTATCCAGGGGTTTCAATGTGGTTGATTATATCCCCTATGGAAAGAAATGGCTTCCCTATACAATCAGAAGGCTGAGTGAGAGAAAGCGGAATATACTCCTCATCATGAGGTCTCTATTTGACATCTGAAGCGAAGGTATATATTACTTTACATTGTATGTAAACTTCAGATATTAGAACAAGAAACAATACAGGTTTTTAAAAACATGGACCCCTCAGCACCATCTCTTATTCTGGTTTTCCTGGCAGGCATAGTAACAATAATGAAGCCGTGCTGCCTTCCTGTCGTCCCCATAATATTCTCAGGCTCAGCCGGGCACAAATACCGACCGGTTGCCATCGTGACTGGAATGACGCTCAGTTTTACAACAATGGGTGTGCTAGTATCTGCATTTGGCGCAACCTTCGGGTCATTTGCTGACACCCTTCGCAGCATTTCCATCCTTTTCATAATGGGGATGGGTGTGGTGCTCTTTGACGATGACGTGAACATGGAGTTCATTAAGCTTTCAAGCGCATTGACCCAGGGCGTGAGACAAAGATTAGGCTCAATGAGCGGATATTCTTCAAAAGTGCCTGAAGGTGGACTTGTTGGCGGCTTTTTCCTGGGGATGTCGCTGGGCATAATCTGGATCCCCTGCGTCGGACCAATACTGGGCGCGGTGCTTGCGTATGTTGCGTCCGTTGGCAATGTCCCGTACGGCGCATGGATGCTGTTCGTTTACTCGGTGGGTATGAGCCTTCCCATGCTTACAATAGCTTATTACGGCAAGAAGGTAACATCCAGGTACCAGTGGTTCGTGAGGCACGGACCTGTTCTGAAAAAACTATCGGGGCTTGTTTTAATTCTGGTAGGTGTAATGCTTCTCTTTAATATTGACAAGTTAATAATCAGATTGCTCTCCCCCTATTTCCCGACGGCGTTTTATGGGTTATAGAGCGCCCCTCATGAGCGCAGGAGTCCGGCTTCAAGCTCATCGCAGAGGGACATGAGCTGGTCTACCCTGGCGACGATGCGGGCTATAAGGATGCATACATCACTTTACCCTTTTTTGCAACGTATAGGAAAGT
>JAYTKX010000061.1:0-11235 GCA_043729865.1 Methanobacteriota archaeon | reverse complement strand
TACGCATCAGTTCCATCAATGAATCTTTTGTTATATTTTTCTGAAGTCTGCCTATTTCATATGATTTATCACGATTCTTCTCTTAACCGATGACCGATGGATAGCATATAGATAAATGCTCTAAGAGAAATTTCCATAAAAACGTAGGTTCTTGAAGTATTTACGGTCTCTAACATCCAAGCGCATACGCCATTAACCCCATCGAACACCGTCCAACATCACTTTTATTAACCGCTACAACAATCTACACTAAGTGAAAACGGCGATACTGGGCGGCGGGCTGACGGGTATCACTCTTGCCCGGCTGCTTCATGAGAAAGGAGACGAAGTAACCGTTCTTGAACGGGAAAACGAATATGGGGGACTTTGCCGCTCCATGACGGATTCGGGTTTCACTTTTGACATTGGCGGCTCTCATATTATTTTCAGCCGCGATGCAGAGGTTCTTACTTTTATGCGGGATGTGCTGGGCAGGAACAGCCGGCAGAACAAACGCAACACAAAGATCTTCTACAAAGGTCTTTTTGTCAAATATCCATTCGAGAACGGACTCCACGAACTCCCGAAGGATGACCTGTATTTCTGCATAAATGAGTTCATAAAGACACTCATTGCAGTTGAAAAAGGGGAACTCCCTCCCCCATCGAATTTTCGCGAATGGATAAATTACACTTTCGGGAAAGGCATCGCAGACCTCTACATGATACCATACAACGAAAAGATATGGAAATATCCCACAGAGCGCATGTCCATGCACTGGGTAGATGGCAGAATACCGCGACCACCGGTTGAGGATATCATAAAATCCGCAGTCGGGATCGAAACAGAGGGATATACCCACCAGTCGGTTTTCAGCTATCCCTTACGGGGCGGTATCGAAGCAATGGCAAGGGGAATAGCAAAGCCCATCGAAGAAAATATCCGGACCGGATTCCATGTATCGTCTATCAGGAACGAAGACGGGAAATTCATTATCAGTGACGGCAGCCGAGAAATAACAGCCGCGCGCCTGATATCCACCATACCCGTGCAGGAGCTTTTGAATTGCCTGGACGGCGTCCCGGAACCTGTCAGGAAAGCATGCGGCGAATTAAAATATAATTCCATCGCCTGCATCTTCCTCGGGATAAAGGGCGAAGTCCCCGATATATCATGGATGTATATCCCTGAGAAAGAGCTCGGGCTGTTCAACCGCATCTCTTTTCCCTCCAACTACAGTCCTCATGTGGCGCCGCCGGGACACTCATCAATACTTGTCGAAATAACCTATCGCGAAGGTGACGAAGCGTCAGCAATGCAGGACAAGGATATCATAGACCATGTCGTCCGTGCACTTGTTATGATGAAAATAATAAAAACAAGAGATGATGTGGTATACAGCGCACTTATGCGCCAGAAATATGCGTATGTCATCTACGACCTTGATTACCTTCGAAACATCGCCGCGGTAAAAGAATACTGCGCCGGAAGGGGGATCGGGCTTGTTGGACGCTTTTCTGAGTTCGAATACCTGAACATGGACGGATGCATCAGGAATGCCATGAATTTCGCAGGTGGTCTATGAAGGTCAATATCTTTGTGGAAGATATGTTTTTTTTAAAGTATATCGGTTGTTCCACAGCGGCAAAGACGCTTTACAGGGAACTGGCAAGGATGCCGGGGATGGAAGTATCCTGGAACTCTGCCAGTTCAGACTTTGATGTGGTCCATTATCACTCTTTCGGACCGCTCTCACTTCTCAACAGGAAATATTCCAGGGGGATCAAGGTACTGACAGCGCATTCCACGCCCCGGGTCAATGAGGGAAATCTTGCTTTCAGCAGGACGATAAATCGCTATTATCCGCATGTCTACAGGATGTTCGATCACATCATCAATATATCAGTCCCATGCCAGCGGGAGATAGAAGCAATGCTGCCCGATAAGTCAGCAACGCTGATACCCAACGGGATCGACAGGGAATTTTTCAAACCGGACGCTGATAAGAGGAAGAGGTTCAGGGAGAAATTCAACATCCGTGAAGATGAGAAAGTGGTGCTCACGGTAGCTCAGCAGACGCCGCGAAAGGGCATATATGATTTCATGGAACTCTCTAAAAAACATCCTGAGTTAAAATGGGTATGGGTAGGCGGATTCCCTTACGGGATTTTTTCGTCGGATTTTTTCCATATAAAAAATATGAAGACAAAATGCGGAAATAATGTGATCTTTACGGGATTTATCCCTGACATCATGGAAGCATACAGCGGAGCTGATGTCTTTTTCATGCCTTCATATGCAGAGACGTTCGGGCTTGTCATACTTGAGGCATTATCATGCGGTCTGCCGGTGGTAGCCCGCGATATACCTGAATTCAGGGAGATATTCGATGAAGTGGTTCATTTCTTCAAGGATCTGGATGAAGCATCCATTATTCTCACCGATGATGATTCACTGCGCCAGAGTTCGGAAGCTGCCCGCGCCTATACTGAGCAGTTCGATATCAGGCGCATCGCCAGTATGCATTATGATCTTTACAGGAGATTAATAGAAAAATGATATCGGTAATAGTTCCAGCATTTAATGAAGAGAGGGGTATTACAGCCTGCCTTAGATCGCTGTGCAGCCAGACGCTCCCCAGGGACGAATATGAGATCATCGTCGTGGACGGAAATTCCAGCGACCGAACGCGGGAGCTGGCAAAGGAATATGCGGATGAGGTTTTCATCCAGACAAGCAAGAAAGTGGGAGGAGCGAGGAATGACGGGGTGATGCGGGCAAAAGGCGATATCGTTGCAACAACGGATGCTGACTGCATGATCCCTCCTGACTGGCTTGAGGTAATAAAAAAGGATTTCGAGAAAAAGGGCATCGTGCAGCTCTACGGTACAATATATCCCATCGAGGGCGGGATAAAGAACAGGCTATCCCTCGTTGCTGCAAATACATTATCCACCGTGGGTTACTACACCGGGATATTTTATTACACTCTCGGGTGCAATACCGCATTTGACAAGGAGGCTTTCATCAAGGGAGGCATGTACCGGATTCTCGACGCAGGGGATGATGTTGAGATAGCGCTGCGGATGAAAAAACTGGGCAAAGTAAAATTCGACAGCCGCATGAAGGTTGGGTTCTCGATGCGAAGGTACCAGCAGTTCGGGACGCTAAAATCCCTGTACGAATGGTTCTACATAGTCGCCCGCGGTGGAGAGACATCGAAATTTTCATATTCGAAACGCAAATATAAGTGAGAAGCTCCTGTATTATTTGAGCCTAAAGCAAACTCATAAATATACCTTATAAAAGTTCATTTTGAGTTCGTATGAGTTAGTTGTTAATTTTTTTCATACCAGAAGATCATAAGAAGTCCCTGTTTTGATGCACATACCCTTTAAAGCATGCAATTTGCAGAATTCGAATCAGATATTTTATATAATCCCTGTGGCATAGGATTAACAGGAAGGTCTTATTATGATCGATAGAACTGTGAAATTGAGCGCGGTGATCCTTATCAGCCTTATACTTCTAATTCATATATCGATCTCATTGACTGTGATAATGCTGATTGTTGGATTTCTTTTAATTCCTCCGATAGCTGTTATTGCATATGTATCTGCACAGGGTATCCCCCTGCTCCGGAGTGAGATAGGAGTCCTGCTAAGGTCGGGAAAGGATTTTCTCTTGATATCTGTATCAAAAGAACATATTATCCTGGAACCGCAGTTCAGATAGGGTATTAAGCAAATTAAGAAGTCCTGTGCTAAATTAAGAATCTATTTAAAAGTCTGGAAATATTAAATGAGATCAATCGCAATAATCAGGGCTACAGATATCTTAAAACTCAGATCCACACTTCTGGAAATGAAACGTGCAGGCATAGAATTCGATGGGCAGCCAAAAGAGATCAATCCTGCTTCAGTAGATAAAGCGTTATCCCGGACATCTGACAGGGACTATGGCTTTTGCTCAGTTGTCCCTATCAACCAGGAATATGAATCTACCAGAAAAATAATAAAAACCCTCACACTTTACTCGGAAGTCCTCCTCATTGACGATTCTTCTGAACATTTCAGGAAGTTCGTCAGTCTGATACCTGTGCTTCCTGAACTCGAGCTTCCAGGCATTGTGCCTAAAGACGACAACAAACGGATCACCGCTCAAAAAGAAAAGCCTTCAAGCGTATATCTCGGTGTGTTCGTGAATAAGAAAGTTCAATTGCATACGGACGCCGGAAATACGCATACAGGCATCCTCAGGCATGCAGATTCAATAGGTGTTTTTTTTGAGCCTCAGGACGGTTCGTCCCCTGTTTTTTTCACATGGCATGATATCAAGAAGATAGTGATACCAAGGGAAGAAAAGAATTAGGGTAAGTTAGTGATTATGATGCAGTACATCTCAGTATCTACAACCGGCGGTCTATCCGTCGTACCTGCGATGACGCGTTCATCAGGATAAGCAAGCCTCTCAAAAACCCATATCCGCCTTGAAAGACCCCTGAGTTTAAGGAGAGCAGTCATTTCATCCACCCCGAAGGCGGCATCGGGAAGGAGGAACACGTTCTTTCCGTCCCCCAGCTCCCGTATCAACCGATCTCTTACAGCTTCTATGTCCCTCGAATGTGCAGTTATGACCGTCAGTCCCTCAGCATCCAGACGGATGCGGGAACATGCAAGCTGCAGCGATGATATTCCGGGGATGACCACATCTCCTTTTTTTGCGAATTTCCCGAGCCCTGAGAGCATTGGGTCGCCTGTGGAAAGCACGACCGCGTCGTGCGGCAGAGAATTCAGTGTATAATCCTCAATTTCACGGGCTTCGCATTTTATATGCTCCTTTGCCAGCTCTATCGCCCTTCTTGAGCCGAATATTATTCTGGCGTCCCGGATCGCGGATGCCGCTTCATGTGTCAGGAGGTTTGGTCCTGCGCCTACGCCTATTATTTTCATATATTGCCTCCCTTTTTGTCGCGCAGTATTGTTCCGTCCCTGTTGAAAAGCACGACCCTTCTGCCAGATAACGCAACCGCCTTCTCAAGCGCCCGGTCTATGATGGGATTATCAGGAGAACTATCCATCATTTCCTGAACCGTCAGGTGACCACTGTTTTTCAGGATGGCAGGATAAGACCATTTGAGTATTAAACCCGGAAGCCCTGATATTATCACGTCAGCCTTTTCTTTCGCTGCAGAAATACCCCTTGAAATGTCACTTCCGATAAGAATGACAGTGTAGCCCGGGAAAAGCAAGTTCGAGAACCTCATGCCAAGCCTTCCTGTAGTGAGGACGAGCCTGTCCGCCTGCCTGATAAGTTCTTCTTTCATCTCTCCCAGATGTTCATTCCAGGGTTCAACGAAACCCGTGGTGCCAAGAATTGATATCCCGCCGGTTATGCCCACCTGCGCGTTCAGCGTCTTTTTTGCGATATCTTCCCCCTTCGGGACTGAAATAGTGACATGCGCCCCTTCTAACCCTGTTTCAGTAAGCGCTTCTTTTATCGCTTCCTCTATCTGTCGCATGGGTGATGGATTTATCGCAGGTATGCCCTTTTTAGAACCAATCCCCGTACCCGCTTTTATCACGATAATGTCATGTTCCCATGCCTCTGCTGTGATCTCCATACCCCCGGTAGCGTCTGAAGCATGGTCGCCCGGATCTTTTATGGCAGATGCCTTCCCATTCCTTGCCGTAACCGAAAGGAGGGCGCGAAGACCAGCAGGCGTGGGAACAGAGACTTCTGAACAGCTCTTTTTTAGAGACAGCACGGACGCCTTGGCAGCCGCTGCCGCAGTAGTTCCGGTGGTATAGCCCCGCCTGAGCAGCGAACCGTCCGATAGGAGGACATAACGTCCGCTCGTTATACGTGCGATCAGGTCGCTGGCTGGCATCTTTGCCCGCTTTACCCATTCATCAGGTATCAGGAAATTGTTGACTGGGTCTATCATTTTCATCTCCTCTTGAATAACTTATCCAGTTCCTCCTTGTTGAAAGATACCATAGTTGGCCTGCCGTGAGGGCAAGTATAGGGATTCTCTGTCAGGAAAAGCTGATCTATGAGCCGCTCCATCTGTTCGGCTGAGCAGTTGGCTCCTGCTTTTATAGCTCCCTTGCATGCGATACTTTTTGTCACCCGCTCAAAGAGCCCGGTTTCATCTTTTATCTTGCCTTCTGAAAGGATATCCGTGATTATGTCATGTACCAGTTCCGGGTCTTCAAGCCTTCCCAGAACGCCGGGGACTGCGGTTATTGCGAACGCATCAGGTCCGAATTCAGATATCCTGAAGCCGAACTCCTCAAGATACGGGATGCATTCTTTCATAAGCACCTTCTCCCGCGGCTCAAGTTCAAGATTAATAGGCACAATGAGCTCCTGCGAATCTGTGCGCTTTGAATCCCGCACCTGTTCGAAAAGGATGCGCTCATGGGCTGCATGCTGGTCTATTATAATAAGCCCGTCTGTTGTTTCTGCTATGACATACAGGGCGTCCACCTGTCCCAGGACTCTTATTTTCGGTTTTTCGATTCCAGCTTTCTCACCTGCGCCCATTTCAGTGCGCCGCAGCCTTCGTTCTGTATCCTTAACTGGCGCCCGGAACTGCGCGTCTTTTTCCCTGATCATGGTCGGACTTTCTGCTTGCTCATATAGCAGTGATTGTGCTGTCTTTACTGGAGGCGTAAGGTCCTTGTTTGAAAGCGCGTCACTTATCGCCATTGTAACAGCTTCTGAAATCTCCCACTCATGGCTCAGACGCACCTGGTTCTTGGTCGGGTGCACATTAACGTCCACCTCTTTTGTGTCAACGGAAATTTTGAGGATAGCAATGGGAAAGCGCCCATGCGGAAGCAGCGTGCCATAGCCCCTTCGCAAAGCAAAACCAAGAGCTCTTGATGTCACGTTCCTGCTATTGATATAGAATGACTGGGCGTCCATGCTTCCCCGCGTGATCGCGGGTTTTGAAACAGCTCCCGTGACCGTCGCGAACCTTGAGCTGAAATTTACAGGCAGCATGGCTCTTGCCACTTCCTGCCCATAGATATGGAGTATTGTTTCCTGGATGGGGGATGCGGGCGAGTGAACGAGTTCTTTCCCGTTATGGAGCAGTGTAAAACTTACATTATTGTGTCCCAGAGCGTTCTTTGTCACTGCATCTACGATGTGTGCAAGCTCGGTGCTGTCGGATTTCAGGTATTTTTTCCGAGCAGGAGTGTTGAAAAAAAGCTCCTCGACCGTGACGGTTGTCCCATCGGGCGCGCCTGTATCGCTAATGCCGATCAATTTGCCTCCGCGGACAACCACCTTCGTGCCTGCAAGCCCTTCTTTTGTTTTCGTGACAAGCTCTACCTTTGCAACGGCGCATATGGAGGATAGCGCTTCACCCCTGAATCCCATGGTCATTACATTCTCGATATCTTCAAGCCTGTGTATCTTGCTTGTGGAATGCTTCACAAAGGACAGCGCAGCGTCTTCCCTGTCCATCCCGCAGCCGTTGTCTGTGATGCGGATGAGCTTCTTTCCGCCTCTTTCGACCTCTATCCTGATATCAGATGCGCCAGAGTCTATGGAATTCTCGATGAGTTCCTTGACCACGGATGCGGGGCGCTCAACGACTTCGCCTGCTGCTATCTTGTTTACAGTGGCTTCGTCGAGGATGTGGATCTTGGGCATGATTTTTTATTATATGCTGTGATAGCTATTTACTGTTTCGAGTAGTCAGGATGATGGAGGAAATGGAAAATATGAACTGGCAGCAGGAGAGATAAGGCACATGCTGGAAGAGTTTGTAAAGAATAAAAGTAAAGAACGATTGCTTTCCAGAGCAAAAGGGTTGAGACGGGATATGAGATCATGTGAGAGCGCTGCCGGCATGATACGAGAGGACAGAGATGCCAGAGCGAGAATAAAATAAAGTAATTGTTGAAGTAGGCATCTTGATATCGCAAAAAAGATGGGCGCGGATGTTATCATAAACAGGCATGAGAAAGACCCTGTGAAGGAGATACTTGCTCTGACTGGCGGCAGGGGGCGGCGGGGGCATATTGGCGCCGGGGGCATATTGGCGCCGGGGGATTAATATTTAAAGATTTATAAATGTAAGGCGACTCTTATGGAACACGGATTACACAGATGACACGGATACGCACGGATTTCGTATCCGTGGAAATCCGTCAAATCCGTGTGATCCGTGTTCTACGTCGCGATAAATCTGCGCATTAGTATGTTTCGTAAATTTCCATACTTTCAAGGTCTGAAATTTATTTTAGATTTTTAAGCTATCATATCAAGTTTGCTTTAGGCTCATATATTATCCCCCGCCTTCTTCTTCATCGCCGCCAGCGCATTGAGCGCCTCAAGCGGCGTCATGGCATCCACATTCAGGTTCTTCAATTCCTCAACAACCGGAGATTCCTTTTTCTCCTCAGCGCCGAAAAGCACGACCTGTGTGTATCTTGCGCTATCCTTTCCCCGCACGATAGCGCTCCCGTCCTCTATCTCTTTCAGTATTTCCTTCGCCCTCTGCGTAACCTTAAGAGGCACGCCAGCCAGACGCGCCACATGGATACCGTAGCTCCTGTCCGTGGCGCCCGGGATGATCTTTCGCAGGAACACAAGGTCGCTGCCTTCTTCTTTTACCGCTATGTGATAATTTTTCACCCTCTTCAGGACTCCTTCGACCGCGGTAAGCTGGTGGTAATGCGTAGCAAAAAGCGAACGCACGCCCACACGGTCCTTATTGTGGATGAACTCGACCACAGCCTTTGCAATGCTGAAGCCGTCATAGGTGCTCGTGCCCCTTCCTATCTCATCAAGCAGGATGAAGCTATTCGGGGTTGCATTATTCAGTATGTTCGCCAGTTCTACCATCTCTATCATGAAGGTGCTCTGCCCGCTGGCAAGGTCATCAAAGGCGCCAACGCGCGTGAATATCCTGTCCACGAGCCCAACAGAGGCATACGACGCCGGAACGAAGCTCCCGATCTGCGCCATTATCACAATAAGCGCATTCTGCCTCATGTATGTGGATTTTCCTGCCATGTTGGGACCTGTTATGAGAAGGAACTGGTTCTCCTGACAGTCCATGTGCGTATCATTCGGGACAAAACCTGAAAGCGTTCTTTCTACCACAGGATGCCTGCCATCGCGGATCAGGATATTTCCGCTCTCGTTCACTTCAGGTCTGACATACCTGTTATTGACCGCTATTTCGGCAAGGTTCGCAATGACATCTATTTCTCCGAGCGCGGCAGCGGTTGCCTGCAATTCCTTTGCCCGCGCTGCGATCTGCGAATTTATCCCTGTAAAGAGTTCAAATTCAAGCGCGACCCTCTTTTCATCGGCTGAGAGTATCAGCACCTCTTTTTCCTTTAGTTCAGGTGTATAGAAGCGCTCGCCGTTCGCTGTTGTCTGCTTTCGTATGTAATCAGGCGGCACCTGCGAAAGGTTTGATCTTGTGACCTCGATGTAGTAGCCAAATACAGAATTATAACCGATCTTAAGCGATTTTATACCAGTACGGTCACGCTCCTTCTGCTGCATCCGGGCTATCCAGTCCTTGCCGTGCAGCGACATTTGTTTAAGCTCATCCAGCTTCTCGTCATAACCTTCCTTTATCATCCCGCCTTCCCGGACGCCAGGAGGCGGTTCGTCCACGATAGCCCGCGTAAGTAAAGCCACAGCATCGCTGAAATCCCCAAGCGACTGGAAGATGTTCAATAACAGACCTGATCTGATATCGCTTTCCTTAAGCGATTTTGATATCTCAGGGAGCGCTGCAAGTGATACTTTGAGAGCTATCAGGTCGCGAGCATTCGAGTTCCCATAAACGATTCGCCCGATGAGGCGCTCGATGTCCCTGACGCTGCCAAGCTGCGAGCGCAGGTCAAAGCGCAGCAGCGTCTTTTTCACGAGTTCATCCACCGCATCAAGTCTTTCAGCGATCTTACCTGCCAGGATAAGGGGTTTGAGGAGCATTTTCCGAAGCAGCCGCCCGCCCATTGGCGTTCTTGTGCTGTCGAGAATGCTCAGCAGGGATGAATTATCACCGCGCACTCCCTGTATTATCTCAAGATTGCGCAGTGTGATGGAATCCAGCACCATGTACTCGTTCTCAAAGTATGTCCTGACAGACTGGATATGAGCAAGATCTCTCATCTGCGTGGTCTTTGCATACAGAAGGGCGGCGCCGGATGAGGAAATAGCATGAGGGAGCGCCTCGCATCCCATGCCTTCAAGCGTCAGAACGCCAAAATGACTGATGAGGGTTTCGCGAGCATTCTTCTTATCAAAGGCATCTGCATCGAATTTATTAAGCACGATGCTGAGTTCTTTCAGGCGGTCAGAAAGTCTCTTATTATCAAAAAGCGCAGGCGGAAGAACGCATTCAGCCGGGCGCATGCGCGACGCCTCGCTTATTATCCTTTCGTAATTCCCGTTATCTGTGAACTGGGTGGTCATGAACTCGCCAGTGCTCACATCAAGGAACGATACACCGAACTCTGCCCCCTCGCCTGAGATGGACATCAAATAATTGTTCGACTGATCAGATATCAGGGATGGATCGATAACAGTGCCTGGCGTGATGACCCTGACCACACCTCGCTTCACAATGCCTTTTGCGTTCTTCGGGTCTTCAAGCTGTTCGCATATCGCCACTTTGTAGCCTTTTTTTATGAGCTTCGGGAGGTAGGAGTCCACAGCATGGTACGGGATACCTGCCAGCGGCATATCCTCGCCTTCCTTATCCCTGCCGCGCGAGGTTAGGGTTATCTCAAGCTCTTTTGCGATAATCTTCGCATCATCCCCGAAGGACTCGTAGAAGTCGCCCATCCTGAAAAAGATGAGGGCATCTTTATGCTTTTCCTTTGCCTCGTAGTACTGGCGCATCGCTGGCGTCATTTTGTCCATCTGCTCTTCTCCGGGATTTGATATGGGTCTGTTCCTATTTTTGCTTTTGCATGAACAAAACACTTATCACAGGATATTCCGAGGTAAAATTTATCTATCGTTTCACCCGTAAGAAAACTTGGAACTGTCTTGAATCTTAATGGACTGAATGAATTTTTCTATATGCCCATAATATGTAGATGATTGTCACAGAAATTATTTATTAGCCCGATTAGAATCTATTCATTGGAGGATAATATGAATAAACAATTGGTATATACTGTACTTGGCATACTCATTTTAAGCCTGTTCGGGGGCCTGGCAGCGAGCCAGCAAGTCGTGACGGTAGAAAGAGCAGTGCCAGTGCCAGCA
>JAYTKX010000060.1:0-3697 GCA_043729865.1 Methanobacteriota archaeon | reverse complement strand
GGAATGTATACCTACAGATTTTTAGCTTCTTTTTGAGGTTAGTGGGTCTAAGCACAATGATTTTGGAATTTTTTCACGCGAAATTTACTCAAAGAGGGGTTATTATGCGGATGTTGTCCAAAACTTAAATAAAGACAGGCACCAATATATCGAACAATGCATATTACAGACAGTCCTGATACAAAAGAAATTCTTCTGCATAAAACATTAGATTATTTAAGCCGTCTCCCTCAGGATAAAGTTATTGAAGTTGCGGAATTCGTTGAATTTCTATATCAAAAACATGAAGAGTATATTCTGAAAAAAGGAATTCAGAAGATGGTCTCCAATTCAAAATCTTTTGAGTTTTTAAAAGAAGAAGATGAATTATATACGTTAGATGATTTGAAAGTGCGGTTCAAATGAACAAAGGCGAAATTATTCTCATTACATTCCCTTTTACGGATTTATCAGGCAGCAAACTGCGACCAGCTTTAGTTTTAGCCGCTGACAAAGAAGATATCACTGTGGCGTTTATAACAACAAACCTGCAGCAGGTCAATAATACGGATATGTTATTACGCAAAAGTTCTATTAACGGTCTAAAGAAAGACTCGCTTGTGAAGATGAATAAAATTGCTACGCTTGATTATGGTTTAGCAATGGGAAAAGTTGGACAATTAGCAGAGAATGAATTAAAAGAAGTTGACAGGAAATTAGTAATTCTTTTCAATATTAAAAACTTATCATTATGAGTTGATTCAACAAAATATTCTCGTAATGACTCTACATTACGATTTTTGTAAGCTGCTTTTCCCCGCCCCCCTCACCCGCGCGCTGGCGGGGTGGTACGGCTGGCGGTTGTGCGGGGTTTACACTATTTCCATAACTCTATTCTTCCCCGACTACCGCCTCTTCACCTTGAGAACATATATCAATAATATCAATACCAGCCCTACAACGACAATACTTGCATCTCTTATAAAGTTTAACATCTCGAACATGGGTTTTGCAGATTCATTTTTCCCAGGTGGCGATGAAACATTCGACATGTTCGACATATTTACCTCGGCGCGCACGAAAGAAGAATTCCTTGCAAGAGCAAGAGTGATCTCTCCCCTTTCCTCAGATATCGCACTGAAAGACCCGGATATTTCTGCATGGTCGGTCACTATCATAGTTGCATTACCCATTCCGCCTATATTGACCACATCAACACCCTGAGGCATCACTATCGTAACAGTCGAATTTGCCTGCCCAAGGAACCAGATGCTCCGTGCATTGAGGATGCTGTCGCTGAACCTGTAAGTAGTAATGTATTTATTTGCTATCATATCAAAAAGATGGGTTTTACCTATGAGGTCAGGGGACAGGGCTGCATCCACATCAACAATCTCGATACCTTTTGTCCCGTTATTTATCCTTACGTCCAGCTCTTTGTTGATCAGGCTTCTAAGCTCTTTACGCAGTTCTTTGTCAGCCTTCAGGACTTCCCATGCATTCACGAAACTGTCGTTGTCGCCATAATATGAATCAAGGTTCACCCGAAACGCTATAGAATCATTTCCCACAAAAGTTTCGTTGTAACTCCATGTCATATCATATTCATTCACAGTGATATTATTCACCCAGAGATTCCCTCCACTAACTGCCCCGGCCGTCAATGCTATCACAAAAAACGCTATGAAAACCCTCATTTTGTAAAGACCTCACATCCATCAGCAGTAACGATAACAGAGTGTTCTGCCTGGGAGATAAGTCCCCCATCTACTTCTTTCAGTATGGGATAGGGCATGATGATGTTCGCCTTGACTAGAGCCAGCATAGCGAAATCCACATTGCCGCCGAGCCATCTTTTCGCAAACGGCAGGGTCTTATATTCCAGTATTTTCTCAAGAAGTTTCCTTGCAGATGGTAAGCGTACAGGTCTTTCGGAAACAAGATGGTAAATCTCTGCGTTGCCCGCATCGTATATCTTCCCGACACCGTCTGTGGCAAATGGCTCGATGGCGATTATGTCACCTTCTTCCAGTACAACGCCGTGAGGCATTTTCTTGTTAGGGATGGCTGGCGGAGCATGCTGAATATACTGCGCAAGTCCGTGCCCTGTGAGATTGATAATTGGTTTATATCCGAATGAAGTTATGGCATCCTCGATCACGCCTCCGATATCAGCAGTGTTCACACCCGCATGTATGAACTTGATAGCATCAGCGAGGGCTTTTTCTGAAGCCTTCACAAGCTCCAGATGACCTGAGAGGTCAACCGTGATTGCCGTGTCCGCGATATATCCATCTATGTGGACGCCTATATCCAGTTTTACCATATCCTTCCCGAAAACAGACTTATCATCAAAGGAAGGAGTTGAATGCGCAGCTTCATCATTTCGGGAAATATTGATCGGGAAAGCCGGTTGACCGCCTTTCTCGCGTATCAGGTTTTCTGCGAACTCAGCGACAGAGAGCAAAGTTGCACCCTTTTTTACTTTTTTTACAGTTTCAGCACGCACTTCTGAGAGTATCTTACCCGCTCTCATGTATTTTTCCAGTATCTCCTCTTTTTCGTTCATTCAAGCACCAGATTCTTTTCAAATATAGTTAAATTCTTGCATCCGTTCGCAGTAACCACTACAATATCCTCAAGCCTTACGCCGCCTGTTCTCTTGAAATAGAGTCCCGGCTCAACAGTGACAACGCATCCTTCTTTCAGTTCCTTCCCGCTCTCGCTCAGGTTAGGACCTTCGTGGATATCAAGCCCCACGCCGTGCCCTGTTGAGTGGATGAAACCTTCTGTGAATACTCCGGTTTTGCCGCGCGCGGTCTCGTATCCCCTTGCCTCAAGCACATCGCACACTATATTATGAACTTCGCTGCCTGTGATGCCTGCTTTGATCTTTGCGATAGCTGCAACCTGGGCATCCCTGACAGCAGAGTACATATTTTTTATTTCTTCAGACGGGGTTCCGCGCACCACGGTCCGTGTCATATCTGAAAAATACCTTTCTATTTTAGAGCGCAGCACCATGTCGATGACGATTGGCTCGCCAGCGCGCAGCTCTCCTTCGCCATGCCAGTGGGGGTCAGCGCTCCCCTGCCCGCATGCCACAATGACATCAGGCGCTTCGCAGCCATGGGAAAGAAGCGAGGTCTCTATTATTGACCTGACATCTTCTGATTTGAGCGGCGCATTATTGTACCAGAGTACGCCATTCCCGATAGTGGCTTTTCTTATAACGCTTATTGCTTCTGCAAGCGCCTGTTCGCCAGCCCGCTGTGCTTTCTCGATGGCTTTTATTTCGTTCTCATTTTTTATTTCCCTCATCTCGCGAAAAGGGCTTTTTAGCGGAACTACTTCAAAACCGTCCCTTCGCATCACGTCTGCAAGATAAACAGGAAAATTATACGGCACAGCGACAAGCTTTACATTCTCCTTACGCAGGAATTCGATTATCATCTCGTTGTATGCTGCATCGATATCCTTAAGCGCCCTGAGCTTTTCCATTATCCCGAATTCGGAGGTGGGCAGCACGTCCTTGATCCGGGATTCTTTCTTTGCTCTCCCGAGTTCCATATCTGAAATAAGGAGCTTTTCACTTTTTGAGTTCAGGTATATGAAAGAGTCATACGCCAGAAATCCAGTGGCGTAATACATATCAGCGCTGTGAGCGCTTTCACTTACCATGAGGTATGCATCGGCATCCGGGAGATTTAGTTTCATT
>JAYTKX010000059.1:0-27492 GCA_043729865.1 Methanobacteriota archaeon | reverse complement strand
CGAACCCACTGCTGTCAGCGTGGCGGGTCTATGAGCGACATATAATCCCTGCGCCCCCCTGACTACGAGCACATTCAAGACACGGCTGAATATTGTCTGATCGTCTATGGTGTGGTTAGTAGCTCCTAAAAGGCGATATTAAGCCAAAGCAACCTTTTATTGAGCTCTAATAGGCGCGAATAGAATGTCCTATATACCATAGTATTAATAACAACAAATTCAATTATAGAGCATGCAATTCACAGTAAAACTCGAAGAATCTGATGAAGGTGGATATACCGCCCAATGTCTTGAACTTCCTGCTGCGATAAGTGAAGGAGATACAAAAGAAGAAGCTCTAAAAAATATTAAAGAAGCAATTCAACTTGTTCTTGAAGTGTCACAGGAACAAGCGCGGTCGTATGCAGACGTCTTTAGGGTGGAAGTGGCAAGTGCCTAAACTTCCTTCTGTTCCTGGCAAAAAAATTATCAGATCTTTGAATAAGATAGGTTTCATCATAGTGCGTCAGAAAGGAAGCCATGTGTTTATGCAAAAAGGGGAATCAACAGTTACTGTGCCATTACATGACCCTGTCAAGAAAACCACTCTTAAAAGTATTTTGAAGCAAGCAGGAGTCTCGCTGGAAGAATTATTAGAATATATTTGAATTTTTATATACTATATTGCGCCTGTATTCAAACATAGAAAGGTTGCTCACACTGCCATACCAATAGTAGAAGTGAATTTATTTGGCGAATGTAAGGATGCCGCAAAATCATTTAAAATTCCCAGAGCTTTGGCATTCTCAAGATATAATTCAACAGCCTCTTTTAGATTTTCAAGAGCTTCTTCAGGTGTGTCACCCGCACTGGCAACTTCGAGTTCAGGGCATTTTGAAACATAAACATCATCCTCTTGCCAGATTATAGCAGTAACATTTAATTTTTCCATATTTTTCATACTTATTGAAGGGTACTTCTTGTTATTAACTTTTTGGTTGAACTCTTTCCTGTTTTTAAATATTTAAAAGTCCTCATTTACTCCCTAAATCCATCCAAATAATCTCTCGATAAGTCCTATCTCCTTAACCTCCACCGACGCCTGCAGGGTGCTTGAATATTTTATATCCCCTTCCGGCGTCTCGTACCGCAGCACAGTATCCATCGAATAAGATTTGGGCACTGATTTGCTGTCTGCTTTTATCATGTATTTTGCAGTTGCCAGACTTCCCGGTTCTAAATTGTACAGGAAGGCTTTGTCACCAGACCTTTGAAAAGAAATTAACTGGTGAATCTTATAGAAAATTACCACATGGACCTGCACCATGTGATTTTGACCAAACAATTGAGGAATTAAAAGAGGAAGGAAAGATAAAAGAATTTACAACTTCTTTTAAAGGGTATAATCAGCAGAAATATATGTGTCTTAGTGAACCCGACATATCTATGCTCAACGGAACAGAAATAACTCATATTAATAAAAATATAAGTATATACTCTAAACTTAATGCTTCACAGATAAGCGAATATTCTCATAAAGATATTCCCTATACTGCAACTGAGGATTTGGATATTATCGATTATGAATTGGTATTTTATCGAGACTCTCTTTTTTCAGTAAGGGAATATAATGATTGAATTTGAAGCCGTGCCTGAATTTTTGAAGGACTTAGAAAAACTATCCAAGAGCTATCGTTCAATATACAAAGATTTAGAAGTTTTGAAAAAGGCACTGAAAGCAAAAAACCCCAAATGCATTGTCGTAAGGATTACCCTTTCGACTCATGCTGATCTGGATACCAATATCCTTCAAATAGTTCACATATTCCATTGATGCATATTGAACGCCCTGGTCCGAATGATGAATAAGATTCTTCAGATCATCTGTTTTTCGTGTCTGAAGAGCCTTAAGCAAAGCATTCAATGTGAGTTGTGTATCGATATTGCGACTGAGATCCCAACCAATGCACCGTCTGCTGAAAACATCTATTATCACGGCCAGAAATACGAATTCTTTCGACAACTGGATATATGTAATATCAGCAACCCAGAGCTGATTGATGCCTGTAACTTCCAGGTTTTTAGCGAGATTCGGATAGATTTTTTCTCCATGATTTGAATCTGTCGTCTGCAATTTGAATCTCTTTTTCACACATATGAGATTGTCTTCTTTCATGAAGCGTCGGACTTTTTTCTGGATTACGATTTTTTGCATTTCGTCTTTGATTGCGATATCAGAATCCTTTTCACATTCAGAGCCATGTGAATTGTGCAGCCATTTGTAATATCCAGACCTGCTGGCGTCAAGCAATTCTGCAGCTCGATTGATAGAGATGCAATCCAAATTTTCTGAAATTATCATGAATTTCACCCCGCTTTCAATCTCTCCTTCTCTTCTTGCACTCTCTTTTCCAGGATACATAAGGCTTTTTTTAAAAAATCATTCTCTGCATACAGTTTTCCCACGAGCCTTTCCAGTTCTTCACTGCCTGTCTACTTTGAGGGGCGCACTCCACTTTTACCACTTACAGACTTAACAGAACCTGATGATGGAATAATTTATCTATAATATCTTCATTACATGATTATAACATGGAAGAACCAACGAAAAACGAAACATTATTTACAAAGAATTTTATACTGACAAGCCTTTCAACATTTACTCTTTTCACAAGCTTCTATTTCCTCCTCATAACCCTGCCATTTTATATCCAGAAGCTCGGCGGCACAGAATCCGAGATAGGTCTTATCATCGGAGTTTACACTCTTTCTGCTGTTTTCCTTCGCCCCTTCCTCGGCAGAGGTGTGGACATGATAGGAAGAAAGACATTCCTCCTTGCAGGTTCACTGATATTCTTTATTTCCATGCTGCTCTATAACTATACAACAGACGTTACATCGCTGCTTCTCCTAAGAGTACTCCATGGGCTGGGATGGGGCGCAGCCACCACAGCCGCGACAACACTGATAGCAGACATCGCACCACCCGCGCGAAGAGGGGAAGCCATGGGCATATTCGGAATGGCAGCCAACGTAGCAATGGCAATTGGTCCGGTATTGAGCATGATGCTGCTGAATGCCTATGATTTCTCAACGCTCTTCGCAGTGAGCTCGGCAATTGCCTTCGTGTCAGTACTTCTTGTGCTACCGATATCTGAAATAAAGGTAAAGCGCCAGAACACGCCGCTTTTCAGTAAAGAAGCGCTTTTCCCCTCTGCCCTGATGTTCGCAGTCACGCTTACATACGGTTCCATTGTTTCCTTTCTTCCACTTTTCGCACAAATGCAGGGGATAACAAATCCGGGAGTATTTTTCTCTGTTTTCGCTCTCTCACTTATTCTTATCAGGACGCCGGGCGGCAGGCTCTCTGATAAAAGAGGAAGGAGGTATGTAATAGTCCCGGGCATGATCCTGATCGCGCTCGCGTTGTTCGTTCTGTCCAGGGCAGAGTCACTCCCGTCCTTCCTTGCCGCGGCGGTACTCTACGGTATGGGGTTCGGGCTGTTCCATCCAGCGATGATGGCGCTGCTTGTGGACAGGATAAACCCGCAGGGACGCGGAGCCGCGATGGGTACCTTCACTGCCTCCTTTGACCTGGGGATAGGCATGGGTTCTATTGTCATGGGTCTAATACTCCAGTTCGCAGGCATTAGTCCGGCGCTGATAGGGATGTTCGGCAGGATCGCCGGGTTCACAACAATATATCTTCTTGGAGCGCTGATAGTTCTTGCGGCATTGGCATTGTTTATTACAGGTTACAAAAATAAGGGAGAAAAGTAATGGACATCTTCTCTCATGCCCTGCTCCCCTATCTGCTCGGGAAATCCTTCAAACGGAACAAAGAAGAGGTCACCGCATTTGTTCTCGGCGGGATAGCGCCGGATTTTGATGTTCTTATTCTCTGGATTAACTTCGTTTATCCTACGTTCTTCCTCATAACCCACCGGGGGATAACCCATTCCCTGTTTTTCGGGTTTATCACTGCTGTCGGTGTCCTGTACATTGCATCACGCCCCGGAATAAGATCATATATAAGGCGTTTCATTAATTTTGAACCTGTTATCACTGGCAGGACGATTGCTTTTGCCTGTGCGGGAGCGGCGCTCCACCTCTTCCTGGATTACATGACCACAAGGGGGATCCCTCTTTCGTATCCTCTCAGTACAGCAAAGTATTCGGCTGAACTGTTCTTTTATACAGACCTGTCTCTTACGATATTGAGCTTGATATTGATCATCTGGATATTAAAAAAACATGAGCATGCAAATACCGCCGCAAAATTCCTTCTCATTTTCCTTGTAATTTTCGCATTGATGGGAGGGCTCAGGTTCATAGAGAAAAACCGTTCTCTTGGCTTCTTGCAAGGCGAAAATGCCGCAGCATATCCCACTTCCGATCCTTTTGACTGGTACATTGTTGAAGAGAATAATGATCACATAAGAATATACGAGTTCAACGGATCTTATGGAAGTCCTGTTTACAGCAATAGCGTGAGAAGGCTAAATGTATTTTCTGACCGAAGTCCTGATGAAGCCATTGCAGTCGCTGGAAAGCTTCCGCAGGTGAAGATGTTCATGTGGAGAGCTTATACTGTGGCTATTAACGCGACATATGATGGGGATGAATGGTCGCTGGAATATTATGATCCTGTATCAAGAGCTCAGGTAAGGGATGTGCCCGGGATATTTAAAAGGATAGCAAGGGGTTTTAGCTCTTTAAACGTTACCGTAAACGGAAGCAGAGCGGTCGTGACTTAGCTTATTGTAATAAATTAAATCCTCTTTTTCAGTTCCACTGCCCTGGCTGGCAGTCTCTTCTCCATAACTTCAACAAGAGCGTCATAATCACCCTCAGCAAGCGAGCGCGAATCTTCCTCCCCCCGCAGGATCAGGTCTGCAATATATTCCAGTTCATCGTCTGTCAATTTATTTATCCTTGCAGCGAAATCTTCAGGGGATTCCGATATTTTGTGTGAGACCGGCAGCAGTATGAACTTATAATCATGTCCGGGCGCGGGTCCTGTCGTTCCTTCCAGTTCGGGCGCAAGTTTTGCGAGAATCTTTTTATCAAGTTCCGTTAATGTTCTCATCGTCATTTTCCACTTAAAAGAGCAAGGCATTTCTCAAGCGTTCCATCACCCACGATGTCCGGCTCAAAACCATGTTTTCTCATCGCTTCTGCGGTTTTTTCCCCGATGGCAGCGAGTATCAGTATTTTCTTGTCGTCACGGTGAAAACCCGAATACTCAAAAGACCTGGCGCTCGTGAAGATGACTGCATCCGCTTTCTTTAATACATCGTCTGATATGCAGCCTGCCTGTTCCAGTCTGTATGCCGACGCTTCCACTACGGTCGCGCCTGATGACTCCAGCGAGCTTATCAGTTCCTGGTTCGGCACCCCGGCGCGCGCAATGCCAATTGTCTTTCCGCTGATGTAGCCCAGGTATTTTGCGAAGTTCACTGATGAAAACTCTGCTATGACCTCGCTTTCATATCCATATTCTTCGACTTTTTTTGCGGTTTTCGGTCCTACACTTACTATTCTTACCTTCTTTGCGGGTAGGCTTCTCTCAAAGAGCTTATCCACACCCAGCGCGCTTGTGAAGATCAGGATGTCAAGGATTCCGTTTGAAGACATCTCTGCCAGGCGGGCAAGCGGCGCAGGGTCAGTGGGGTCTGCTGCGGTCATTGTGGAAATTATGAGCGCCTCATGCCCGTAGCGCCGGAATAGTTCATGGATGCCTTCTGACTTTTCCCTGAGTTTTGTAACCGCGATCTTCACAGGACTTAGAATTACTGGTTAATGTATAATGTTTTTGTTTTATGCTGAAGCTTAGCCTGGATCTAAGCGCACCGTGCGAGCACTTGATGCTTGATGCAATTATTCTCAGCCTGGGGGATTTCAAGTTCCTCGATCTGGATTACAGGAGGTATGCGGGTTATTCTAAGGTTGTTGCTTTCGATATAAAGCCTCTCTATCATTTTACCTGAGAAGCCAGCTTTCAACAGTTTTACCCGTTCTTCGCATGTTTCCAACATTTAAATTCTCCTATCTTTTGATTTACATGATTATGTATATCATGTTAATGATTAACTGTTATAAATCGTGTCTTAAATGTTTTTCCCCATATTGTACCCAAATTAATGCTTATTTAACACGGATGACACGAGTTAACACAGATCGGATATGTCATTCAACAATTATATAAATATATATGTCATGTATAAGCTATATATAGAATGTGTTCAAACATCAATATAAGGCTCATGAGAAACGTGAGCTGCTCTTCAGCTGGATAATGCTGAAAAACGCGCTGAGGGGAATACATCATATTATATCCATCAGGTGGTCACATGAAGATATTACCTTCAGGAATAAATGGGCTGGATTCAGTCCTTAACGGAGGGTTCAACCATCCCTCCACGGTATTAATAGCAGGAACAGCAGGAGCGGGCAAGACCACATTTGTTATGCAGTCCCTCGTTAACGCAGCAAAAGCCGGGGAGACATGTCTATTCATTTCAGCCATCTCGGAACCTGTCGCCATGATGGAAAGCTTCGTTTCCAGTTACTCATTTTTTGATTACTCACTACTTGAAAGAAAAAAGATACTGCTGTTCAACATCGAGAAAGACCTGCTTCAGGCAGGCGCTCCTGAGGTGATACGGTTCATCGAAGAAAAGATTCGGATGTACAAGCCGGCGCGGCTTGTCATCGACCCGGTAACAGTGATAGCGGAATCAAGACCGAATGAACTTGATAAACGATTATTCCTCTTTGAACTCCTCACAAGGATGAAAAGCTGGAACCTGCTCGTTCTTCTCACAGGAGAATTCTCCCTGGAAAGCCTGAAAAAAAGTCCCCTTTCGTACCTTGTGGACGGCATACTCCACATCTCAGAGGAGACAATAGGTGAGAAAAGCGAACGCTACCTGAGCATAATAAAGATGCGTGGAAGAAAGTATATTTCAGGCAGGCACACCTATAAAATAAGCAGCGACGGGATAACGGTATTCCCCAGGCTTCTTCCGCCTGCTGTACCAAAAAAAGAAGCTTCAACACAGAGGATAAGCACCGGCGTGCAAGGTCTGGACGCAATGCTCAAAGGCGGTCTGTTAAAGGAAGACGTGATCCTTTTTTCCGGAGGCCCCGGAACTGGCAAGACGATTTTCGGCATGCACTTCATATACGAAGGCGCTGTCAGGGGAGAGCCGGGTCTTATAATCTCACTGGAAGAATGGCCTTCGAAACTGAAACGCAACGCAAAGACATTCGGATGGGACTTTGAACAGCTTGAGAAAAAAGGCTCTGTCATATTCCTTTATTTCCCCCCGGCGCTTTTCCATGCTGATGAACACGCAATATTGATCAAGGAGATACTGGAAAAAAATAATATCAAAAGAGTCTTTTTCGATGGTATTGAAGACCTTGTTACATCCATACCCGATGTGATAAAACGAAGGGACTATGTTCATTCCCTTATCGATTATTTCTCATCGCAGGGCATAACGACACTCATGACGAACGAGATCCCGGAACTGTTCGGCAATATAAGGACGACACTGGAAACACTTTCTGGAAGTGTTGACACAGTTATATTACTGCGGCAGGTGGAAGTAGAAGGGCATATGAGAAAAGCGCTTAGCATTCTAAAGTCCCGCGGTTCTGACCATGATAAAGAGATCAGGGAGTTCGAAATTACCGGAAGGGGGATAGAAGTGAAAGTTGCTTTTAAAGGATACGAGAACGTGCTTGCAGGCATGGCAAGAAAGCAGCCCTCCGATGTATTCATGGAAATGTTCGGTGGTAAAAAACCATGAATTTCTATTTAATCGTGATCTGGATAATTTCACTTGTACCTCTATTTCTCATTCCTTACAGCATAGCGGTATTTTATCAGCGCAGCTTCAGGCGAAAGACATATCCCTACCTTTTTATCGTGTCATTATTGCTGTTAGCAGCCTCTTCACCTGGTTACGTGTATCAGTCTTTTTCCTATGGGATGCTGCTTTTTGCTATCGGGGGCATTCTGCTTGGGAGCACAAGCATGAGATTGTATCTGGTCATGACAGGGAGGGGTAAATGATACCTGAATCCGGACTTTTTCTTCTGGGCATATCTGGTTTCCTCATATTCTATGCCGTTCTGGCGCACCTTTCAGCAAGGATGGGAGAAGGATTGCGTGTGCCCGGTTATTACAGGATATATTATATTGCTATTCTATTTCTGATATCAGGGGCATTATATGGCTTGTACATATACAACGGTGAAGGCCCTGAAGATATAATGATGATCCTGTTAATAATAGGAAATGTGCTTGCTGTTGCTGCATCTTATAGATACTGGTGGTGGCTGAAAGATGAACTCTGGATGAAAAAAGACAAGGGAGAGGAATAAAATGAAGAAACGAATATTGGTTGTAGATGACGAACCTGATACCGTAGACCTGGTGAAACTTGTACTTGAAACAGAGGGGTTTGAAGTGACAACCGCATACAGCGGAAAAGAATGCCTGAAACAACTTGAAGTATCAATGCCCGACGCAGTCCTTCTTGATATAATGATGCCTGAGATGGACGGATGGGAGGTATTCAAAAATATCAGGGAAAGATACGAGAACCTCCCTGTCGCCATGCTCACTGTCAGGAACCAGGACATCGATATAATGCTGGGTCTGCACGTGCTGAAAGCCGACGACTATATCACCAAACCTTTTGGAAGAAAAGACCTGGTTGAAAGAGTCAAAAAGCTGGTACAAGCGTGAAAAGTCTGAGTGTAAGTCAGAAATTATTAATCTATTTGATACTGATATCCCTGTTGCCCTATGCTTTAATAAGCTACGTCAATTATTCAGCCGAAGAAAAAGCGCTTGAGAAACTGATACTTGATGACCTGAGCGCCCTTGCTGAGGCAAAAAACACACATATTTCAACGGTCATTAAATTCAGGATGGAACAGGCTAATGAGATCGCTACTTCCAACTTCATGCAGGAAATAGGATCAAGCAACACAAGCAACCTCAATTTCAATCTTGAAAGAGTTAAAAAAGAGATCCCCGTATTTCTGGAAATATCTGCCATTGACAGGGACGGCACTGTGGTGGCTTCCACTGACCGAAAGCTCATAAACTCAAATTTTTCTGAAAAGGAGCTTTTTAATAAAGCAAAAGAAAAATTATATCTTGGCGATCTGGAATTTTACGATAACAGGACAGGGTTCATAATATCTTCTCCGGTCTTTAATAGAAGCGCTCATGAATTCACAGGCGTTGTTGCTTTCAGGATATATCCCAGGCTCATATACGATGTTACAGGCGATTATACCGGGCTGGGAGAGACCGGAGAATCTCTCCTTGTCCAGAAACGGGGGGACGAGATTGTCTTTTTGAATCCCCTGCGTCATAATGAAAGCGCAGCGCTTCGCATGCGGATTCCAATTAATTCATCCGTTGCAGAGCCTGCAAAACATGCGGCAAATGGTGAAAAGGGCATGCTTCGCGGGCTTGATTACAGGGGAAAAGATGTTTTTGCAGCGTATACATATAATCCTGTTATTGACTGGGGTGTTGTTGTAAAGATAGATTCTTCAGAAGCATTGATAACTGTGACTGATCTCAAGAACAGGTCAATAGCTCTGGGGATATTTTATTTCGCAGTAGTCTCAGCCCTGGCATATTTCATCGGCAGGAAATTCACAGGTCCGCTAGTAAGACTTTCAAACGCTTCAAAAAAAGTAGCAAAAGGCTACCTTACCGTCCAGATAGAACCCGATAGCACAGATGAGATCGGCGAACTTGCGCAGTCCTTTAACATGATGGTAAAAAAATTGAAAGAGTTGTATGAAGGGCTGGATATGAAGGTCAAAGAAAGAACCCGGATACTGAACCGGAAAAATATTGAACTTGAGGCGCTTATAAAGACGAACCAGAGCATCTCTACCGGACTTGACCTGAATAACGTGCTTGATACAGCGGTCAGGGAAGCGGTAAAAATCGTTAATGTCTCTTATTGCTCTATTATTCTTGTGGATGAGGGAAAGGATTACGGTACCGTGACTTCAGAATACAGTCCACTTTTCCACCTGGAACCATCTCTTGGTGAACACGTAAATCTCAAGGACTGTCCGACCCTGGATGAAGCATTTCAGGGAAAGCAGTATGTATTGATCGAAGATACAGCAAAGGCAGAGTTGTCCCCGAAAGAAAAGGAAACGGTAAACAGGCTGAACACGAGGTCTATTCTTGTAATGCCGCTTGTGCTGGGAGAGAAGAACCTTGGCATTATGCAGTTGAGCAGTATCGGTGAGATAAAGAATTTCAGTGAGGAGGAGATCAAGATCTGCCAGACGATAGCAAACCAGGTGGCAATCGCTATTGAAAATGCTCATTTGTTCACACATCTCAAACGCCATGACCAGACACTTGAGACCCTTTTCGAGATAGACAGGGTAGTGAGCCAGTCACTCGATCTGGACGAGCTTTTAAGAGAAGCGATAGCAAAAACCGTTCAGGTCACTTCGTCAGATGCAGGCTGGATATATTTGCCAGGAGAGGATGGGAAAACATTGAACCTTAAAACATATATTGGAATATCCAAAGAGCTTGCGCAGCATGCTTCAAGGCTTGAGGCAGGACGGGGTGTATCAGGTATTGCGGTCAAGACAGGTATGCCTGTCACGATGGATATAGAGAACTATCCGGACCTGGAACTGCAGCAGCTTCTGGAAAAAGATGGCGTGATCTCGCTTGCAGGTATGCCCCTTCTCGCTAAAGGAAAGATCCTGGGGGCTATAATTATTTCAAGCCGCAAGCACCGGGTATTTGGAAAGGAAGAGATAGATGTCCTGGCGTCCATAGGGAACCAGATAGGGGTGGCAGTCGAAAACGCGAGATTGTACCGGGAATCAAGGATATCTTATGAGAAACTGCAGAAGGCATACGAGGAGCTTAAGTCCCTGGACAGGATGAAGAGCGAGTTCCTGTCAAACGTTTCTCATGAACTCAAGACCCCGCTTGTCTCCATACGCGGATACAGCGAACTCCTGCACGATGAAAAACTCGGGACCATACCGCCGTCACATAAAAAGCCGCTGGAAGCCATAATAAGAAACACTGAAAGACTGACGCGCCTCATAGACAGCCTGCTGTTCCTGAGCATCCAGCAGATGGGAAAACCAGAAATAAGGATGAGACCTCAGCCCCAGTCCATTGATGAAATAATTACCTCTTCTATGAATGACATGAAAGTGCAGGCAGAGAAGAAGGAGATCACCCTGATAAAAGACTCACCTTCTGAACTGATAGTTATGGGAGACAGGGACAGGCTTACAGAAGTGCTCCTTAACCTTATGGACAATGCCATAAAATTCACCCCACCCGGAGGCAAGATAACTGTTAAAGCCCGCGATGATGAAGAGAAGACAGATACAGTACATATAACTGTAACCGATACGGGTATAGGAATTCCTGAGAACGTAATGCCGTCCCTTTTCCAGAGGTTTTTCCAGGCAGACGCTTCTCTTACAAGGAAATACGGGGGGACTGGTCTTGGGCTCTATATATGCAAGAATATCATTGACGCCCATAAAGGTGAGATATGGGTGGAAAGCAAAATTGGCGTCGGGACGACGATGCATGTAAGGCTGCCTAAGAAAACCTGATGTTCATCGGGATAAAATAGATGCAAGATAGGGATTTTTGCCATAATATTTATTCAATGAATATCTCTTCCAGGTATTTTCTCTCTTCACGTAATTCCATTACCTTATCTTCCCTCGATAAATGCCCTGAATATCTCTGGTCATCTATCTCAATGGTCAGGTCGCCATCGTATCCGGAATCCTTCAGCGCGCGCAATACCGCGCCCATATTCTTATTGCGGTGCGATGGATAATGCGGTTTTCCGTTATGAGGGGAGCCGACATGCACATTGATGATCTTATCGCTGAGTTCATTGATAAAAGACATAGCGATCTCGGTGGATTGAATGAACGCATGCACCACGTCAAAAGTGAAAAAAAGCCCCGGGAATTTCTCAAGTACGCTTTTCATTTCATCAGGTGTAGAGCACATGCTCTGTACTCCGGGCATGCTGTTCTCAAGTGATAATCGAATGCCCAGGCGGTCTGCCTTTTCCTTGCTTACTTTCAGATATTTCAGGAATTTTTCCCGGTCCTCATCTGTTGGAGCGCGCTGGACGGTCCGTTTGCCTGGATGAATAGTAACCACTCTTGCCCCAATATTTTTCGCAAGGTCAAGCGACCACAGCGTCTCTTTAATTGTGGCTTCATGTACATTATCGTTGATGGATGAAGGATTTAGATCAAGCACCGGAGCATGGAGAGTACATCCTTCAGGCATCATGGATATCGTTTCCTCAAGTGCTGCCAGAGCCACCGCATCAAACCTGTCCTTCCAGAAATCGGGCGTCTCAGCCCAGAACTCGATGCTTTTTATGCCAGCCTCCATGAGTATCTCCACTATATCATATACACTGTATTCCCACAGGAACAGGGAAGAGCATGATAGTCTCATTCTATACCCCTTATCATTATTGGCAGCGAGACTATATATTAATTTCAGTCAGATGTCTTTGAGTGGCGAAGCTCAACTGCGATACCCTTCCCGCATTGTTTCATTTCCCAGCCGCTCATCTGCGCCCGCCCGACACCGAAGAACCTCTCGCCTTCCACGAGCACCTCGTCGCCCGGGCGTATCTGCGGATCGGCATATTCCACACCAGGCGCAAGGATGCTGCTGTGGGGCGTGAATTGACCTATCTTTACCCTGTAATCGGTTTGGGCGGCAATGCGCTGTCCTCCCTCCACGGTGAGCGCGATAGTACCGTACTGCGGAATCAATGTTGCAAGCTGAATTCCAGAGAATAACTGGAATTTAGGGAATGGCGCTTTGACGACCGCGCCGAATACAAGTATATCACCTGCTCCTTTTCCAAACTGGTAATCAGCAGCTGCGCGCATGAGGTCAAGTTTTGCCTCCTCTCCTGCCCGTTTTTTAACATTCTCATAAACTGAGACCGCCTGTTCAAGTTTTGCGAGGGATTCACGCGAAGTCACACCTTCATCCGCTGTATAGACAAATTCAAGTCCCAGTTCTTTCTCCACGTCTTCGCATATTTCCCTGTACGCGCCGTGGACGTGTGCTACTATATTCTTGTACGTGTTCTTCTGGAGATACGATCTCAGGCAGCCGCCAACCCAGGATCTCTCTTCTTTGTCCCAGTAACCCGTGACCGGGGTATCGTAATGCGCCGCGGGATACATCAATTCAAGCTCGCGCGGGACGACACCCATGGGTGAGGTGATGATAACTTCATGTACGTATCTCCGGTATTTTCCCAGGGCATTTATGAATTTCTGGTGGGAATTGGAAGTGGAGTATGGTTTTTTTGCGGAGCAGGGAAGGAGCACAAGCGTATCCATGTCTGGCGGAGTATATCGTTCTAATACCCTTTGTGCGAACCGCCTAATCTCTACCCTGTTCATGGATTCCGAAGTGTTCGCATAAAGCGTGCCTGACCTGAAGAGCGGTGTCCTTTTTTCAAGGAATGTGCCTTCTGCATCGATGAGCCTGAACGCCGCTGTGAGCCAGGGGCGCGCCCTGCACTGGCGCTCGATGTACTCGCGAAGATGTCCCGACCTGATATATTCGCGAACGGTGCGCAGCTCTTCTCCAAGTTTCAATATATTGTGCCTTGATAGTGCCTCTGCACGCTCTTTTCTTGGATGTCTGATAAGTTCCTGTGGTGTATTACAAGAACATACACCACAGGCGCATGGGAATTCGTGCAGCCTGTCGAGATGGAATTCGCCAGAGTTCGTGAGATAGATGTCCTGGTATCCTTTGATCATCGGCAGCGTTTCATCTACAATGTCCACGCCCATGTACACGAGCATTGAAAGGTTCTCGGGTGTGGCAAGGGCTGGCGCGTACAGAAGCGAGTCGGCGCGGGTGTTCTCCTTGAGACTGATAATGGAATTCACAAAATCCCTGGCATGGTTCTCAAGCTGCTTTGCTGCGCCCAGGACGTATAGTTCTGCTTCGATGGGTTTCTGGTGAAAGGGATGGATAACGACGCCTGTGTAACCTGAGCTTGCTTTTATTTGTGAAAGCGCGGCGCCGGTATCGAAGGATTCCTGTAGTTGTTCGATGATTTCTCCCTCTGTGTGCAGGGGCAGGGATTTATGCGGGGCGATGATAATTTTTTTTGAGATGTCTCCAATGTTCTCTGTTTTTTTCCACATGGAGCCAGAGTCTATTATTGGAGAATCCTTCTCATGTAGCCTGATGATCGCGGGAGTTGAGAGATCCCTGTCAAGAGTAAGTTTGCCTATCCTGGCGGCGCTGTCGCGATGGGTTATTTCGAAGATTTTGGACATTTGGACTCATGTGCGGAATTCAACCGCAGATGGACGCGGATGAACGCAGATTTTGTTGTTTCGAAGTGCTATTAGGTGAGAGTTTTATTTAAACATGAGCCAGAACTGCGATAAATTTGACCTCATGAACCAATCAAACTTTAGATCACCGCAAAGTTCGCAAAGAACGCAAAGCGTAGCAACAAAATTCTTTGCGAGGGGATAAACATAAGGGCGCACGCACAACGCATGCGCCCCGGCAGTCTATTGAAACCATGCCGGGGTAGTCTAGCCAGGTAAGGCGCCGGACTGATAATCTGGTTAATCACACCACGCCTCTGGAGGGCGTGTCCACGTATGCCAAGCATGGCATACGTGTGCGCGGAGTCGAGGGAACCCAGAGTCACGCCTCTGGAGGGCGTGTCCACGTATGCCAAGCATGGCATACGTGTGCGCGGAGTCGAGAACCCGCAGGGGTTCGGTAGTAGAACCGTTAGGTTTCGGTCTGGAGAACCCGCAGGGGTTCGGCGCCTTGATGAACGCGGATTTGTGATAGCGTATCTGCGTTTATTTGCGTTCATCTGCGGTTTTTTTTGATTCTAACACCAAGAGATTTTACACCCGCTAAACATTAATTAGCATAGATCGTATGCGCCATGAGGCTCATCCAGGCATACACCTTTGCGCGCGGCGATCCGGGTCGAGATAAAAACCGGCGGCATTGCCTCGGTATGCAGCGAATGCACAGCATATCCCATGCAGGGGAAGCCGGGGATATCCCTGGGATGCAAAGGCTCGCGAAAGCACACAGGGTATGCGGATGAGGAAGTCGTTGTGGGGATACCGTTTGAGATAGCAGGGGAGATCGAAGAAGCTATGGGGAAGATCCCGGGGACGTTTGAATAATGGTGTTCAGGAATTGACCTAACCAAGATTTAAATGTGACTTTATATCAAATCTTTCTTAAAATTCTTACTTGCGTTCTGTAATTGTTTAACTGTGCCTTTTAACCTGAAAGGATCTTGTTTCTTACAGTCAGCACTATGAATTCTCATTTCTTTTATTGTGTCGAAACTTTTCCCACAATTTTGGCATTTAGAAGTCATTTAATAACCACCTTAATTATCATAACGACAGTATTGTTTTTACCCTTTAAACCTTTTTGTAAGCACGCCGTCTGGTACTATTCCAGATTTGACCGCTTAATTATGCAGTACAATAACCTTATATATAATAATGTATGATTATTATACTCATATTTTCATTTTTGATAATATGATTTAAAAAACGTGGTGGCAATTAATTAAAAGCCATGAAGGAGATCGTAAAAATGGTATCGAATAAATCTAATTCATTGACCGATTTGAACGATATACCTGAGAAATCCGGATTACAACACAATGATGATGATCTGGATTGGGCGTATCGTCCGTATCTTTACACGAACACCAGGACAAACTACGACAGTTCACCTATGGAAGGTGAATTAGAGTCATAGGATGAGGGTTCTTTTCCAAATTAAAGGCGATTACAGGGTTATCTCGGGGTGGATTTCGATATCCTTATCCTTTTCCTGAAGCTGCCCTGGGATGCAAGGGTCGAGAAAGCATACATGGTATGCGGATGAGGAAGTCGTTGTGGGGATACCTTTTGAGATAGCGGGGGAGATTGAGGAAGGGCTGGGAAGATTCCGGGGACGTTTGAATAATGGTGTTCAGGAATTGGATAGCAGTTATTCAGAGGCGGTTTCAATTCGTGTTGGTAGTTATCCTGAGATACAATAACCCTTCATAGTAGATTAGTTGAATCAAACTGTGAATATTATTATATCTTATTTTGAATGTTGAGTAATACTAAGAAGTTCTTCAACTATTTTAAAAACCTGAGTCGAGGGATTACTATCAATACTTTTTAAATCTGTCCCATTTTTTTCATGCATTTCATTTAACCGTTTCGCCCTATTAATTGCACTTTCTCTTTTACTTTCTAATAACTCAAAATAATTTTTACTTTTATCATAATTTGGTATATGTCTCTCTAATTTTTCTTTCAACTCATCATTGTTTAATTTCGAAAATCTATCAACGAAATGTAAAAGGTACCATAATTCATAAGAAGGGTTTGATAGACATAATTTAACCTTCTTAGCCTTTCTAAAGGCGGTAAAAATAGCTTCTTGTTTATTATTATCCCAATCAAAAACACACCAAATAACATCCCCATTTTTTAAATCTAAATAATAAGATTCAATAGATTTTTGGCAAAATTTAACAAGACCTTTTGGATCAGTGCATCTTGAATCTGGTAGTATAACTTCTAAATTATCATATCTAGTTCTATATTTTATAAAATATATTCGTTCTGTTTCCGTTCCTTCACAAACTATAACAAATTTCTTGCGACGTTCTCTCACCCCCTCTTTTCTCCTCAAAGATTTTGTCATTTTAAAATATCCTTTCTTCCTTAATGAAGGGCAAAGCACCAAATCTACCAGCCTGATACCCTTTCTGGATATTTTCTTTTTTACGTGCATTAAATTCTACCAGAGAGTAAAGTTCGGTACTACCAATATCTGGGTTTTTATCCGTGAACCATATTTGATCCCTGCGGAATAAATTGTTATCTAATAAATTTGTGTTGTGGGTAGTGAAGATTAATTGAGCATTTTTCTTATTTTGGCTTGGATCATGAAACAATTTAATTAAAAATTGTATCAATTTAAGATGTAGTCTAGTGTCTAATTCATCTACGACTAAGATTCGTCCATTGCTCAACACATCTATCCATGGACCGATTAAGAAAAACATCTTTTGTGTTCCTCCAGATTCTTCATCGAATTCAAATTGGACATCAAATTCTGTATCTTTGCCCTTATTACCTTTATGAGTGGTTTTAATATTGAATTTCTTAAATTCACCTTTTCCTTCACTTATTAAAACCTTTAACTCATTTGGAAAGGCAGAAGGCAGATTGTCAATAGAAACATTTTCAACTGAGGCCTTAATATCCTCTATTCCTAAGTCGGTTATTAAAAGTGCTTTTAATATAAGTTCTTTCGATTTTTCATCTTTATTAAGCAAATTAATAGTAAATTCGGTCAATAGGGGATGTTCTTCAACATTTATAATTCGTAAATTATCTTTAAACCAATCAAAAGCTTCAGATGACTTATTGTAATTCAACTGAGTTGAATTTGATAGATAAAGAACATTATCTAATGTTCTTTTCTTTAAGAATTCTTGAACCTTTATGTTTATAGTAAACTTAAAATCATTAGTGTTCGACCTTTCGAAAATTATAGCTTTACGTCCTTTAGGGTAATAATATAGATATTCATCAATAATTTTCTCACTTGTGACTGATACTCCATACACATATCTATTTTCATTCTTTATAAAAACAACTTCAAATTTACTTGGTTTAGATAGATACTCTTTGTCTAATTTAAATGGAGAAACGTCAATTTTAGTGTCTTTTTGATTTTTATGAGATGTCATGACCAAATTTAGCAGGAAACCAAACGCTAAAATCACGTTACTTTTTCCAGATGCATTTGGCCCATAAATCACTGCACTCCGCAAAAGACTATCATTTTTCAAAACATCTGTTTCAATTAAATTATTATCCAATGATTTATCAGAAGAAGATACCATACTTAAAGTTACCTTTTCCTTGATAGAACGAAAATTTTCGACACTAAATTTAATTAACATTATGGTTCAACCTTCCAATTATGACAATCAAAACGTGATTTTTGCAATAAATTGTCATATTTTACAATTTAAACTACAAAATATATAAACTTATGCTTATTGAGTTTTGTACCTAAATTGGCTTGAAACCCACCTTCTCCAGATTCCCCATAAATCATAATCATTTTTAAAAGTCAATAATATTACATCAAATCCATCCCTATTGGTTTCCCATACATATTATAATATTTTATTATACATATTAAGAACAGATTTTTCGATAATAAACTATTTATAGATAGCGTTTAATATAGTATATTAAGAACAGATTATGGTAATGCAACTTTTAAGCCACTCGAAAAAGAATGCAAAAGGTAAAACCTACACATATTACAGCATTGCTGAACCCTATTGGGAAGACAACAAAAACAAGAAACGAGATTTATTCTATCTGGGAAGCCTCACACCCTCCCAGGCACAACAAATCCGTAATATCTTGAAAGTTACTCAATCCGAAGCTACATTCACCGCAACCTTCGAAGACCTGCTATTCGAAAACCACTATCGTTATCTTGACATTGCATTTTTGAACCATCTTTGGGATCAAGAATGGAAAGGACTATCAGATATTTTTCCAACACCCGAAGAAACCAGCAATACCAGACAAAAAGAAATATCAACGGCAGACATCGCAAAACTCCTTACTTTCTATCGATGCTTAGACCCAGGAAGTTACTTATCAGCCGTGGAATGGTTTGAAACAACCACCTGTAACCTTCTTCTTGACATGGAGCCCATTCAGGTCAATGAATCCAGATTTTACCGTGAACTCACAGCAATCGAAAAACAAAAGGAAAAGATCGAGCAATGGCTTTACCAGACACTCAAAAACCGAAATGAGAAAAGCATGCGAATTGTTTTTTATGACCTCTCGGATTCATATTTCGAAGGAAGAAAATGTCCAATCGCAAAACCCGGAAGAACTAAAGCCAATGGCTTCAGGGAAAAAAGAATAATTCTGTCCCTGCTTGTTAATTCAGAAGGCTACCCTTTTTCATGGAAAATCCTTGAAGACTACACGGCTGATGTCTCAACACTCACGAAAAATACTGATTTATGGCAAAAGCAATTCAACTTTTCAAAAATAATATTAGTTTTTGACCGTGGTATGGTCTCAGATGAAAATCTCCTAAATCTGGAAAATAAACAGAGCTACCTTTATATCACAGCTCTTGATAAACCCCAAATCCCAGGAGTTGAAAAGGTAAATCTTGAAAGGTTTAAGGACTTCACAAATGAGATCACTGAGAAAGAGATTTTGTCAAAAGGATTGACAAAATATGATGATGTAACTTTCTATGAAGATATGGGAGTCGATAGTACCAGCAGGCGACATCTCCTTATCTTCAATTCGAATCTCCTCAAAGATCAGCGAAAAACCAGAGAAAAGCTAATCGACATAGCAATAAAGGAATTGGAAGACGAGAAAACATCGCTACTAGATGCGAAAAAAAGCCGAAATCTTAAACCTACAGAATATAAGATTAGTGAAATACTCAGGAAACGGGGAGTTCAATCTTTCATTGACACCAAACTTGAAAGCAATAATTTATCTGGTAAAACTGGATCATCGATCAGTAGCTTTAATCTCACATATGAAATAAATGTTGAAGCTATAAAAAAAGCAATGCTGGTAGATGGTATTTGGATGCTGATAACAAACATTACAGAGACCCTAGAATTTAAAGAGGACAGACTTAAACCTGAAGAGCTCATAAATGCTTATCGAGATAAAAACAGGATCGAGGAAGCTTTTCGGAATGTTAAATCGTTCATAAAATTTCAGCCGACATTTGTATATACAGATGACCATGTTCGTGCACATTATACGATTTGCATCTTGTCATACTTGCTGGATGTGACAGTTACAAATAGGCTCAGACAAAAACCGATTGAAGAAATAGGAAGCGTGGAAAAAGTTCACAGGATTCTGAGGAGATGTGAAGTTGGAAAATTGAGTGTGAAAGGATCTGACCGCAGTGGGCTGAAACTCATGCCAATAACTGATGAGCAAAAGAGTGTGTTAAGGCTATTTGATTGTAATTATATTGTGAAGGGGGAATTTTTAAAATCAATAGGCATTAAGTGATTAAGAACAGAATTTTAAACATAGGGTGCTCTACTGATATGGATATTGGTTTGAATCTGACGAAGATGGGTTGAAAGTAGTGGTTGAAATCCAAAACTTGTTTGGTTTTGTAAACAAAGTACATTTCAAATAACATTATTGTAAAATTAAAATAGAATCAGAATCACTACTCTCCTAAAAATCCATCTCCACATCCTGACGGTCAATTATTGTATATGAGCCAAGACGGGAGCCCCCCGCTTCCAGGCGCGGAGTCCGTGACGAATATATATTTTTAAGAAAATTGCATATAATTTTTTAAATTACGCACTTTGATGGCAAATTGGAACAGTCATATTATAATTTCATTTTGAACATTTATTCACCCACACGAATTGAAACAATCTCCTTATTCAGCAAAACCACTTCCTCGCCTCTTCCTCTGCTTTTCTGATAACATCCTTTACCGGAACACCTGACAAACTGGCAGCTTTTTTGCAGTCCTCAAATTCCGCTGATATATTCAAAAGCACACCCCGCAAATCCCTTGCGATCTTTACCACAATCGTGAATACCCTGCCATTTAACTTTATTTCTACCTTATCCATCTCCCTCTGCGCTATCAGCCTGTGCTTCACAGGTATTATCCTTATCCCAAGCGAACCTGTCTCCTCTATCATTTTCCTTGCAAGAGCATCTGAATCCTCAGGCTTTGCTATCACCTGTATGATGCTGCCGCTTCGCCCTTTTTTCATTGTGGCAGGTATGATTGATACGTCCCTGGCTCCTGCTGCGAGAAGCTCATCTATCAGGTTCCCCAGCACCTGACCTGTTACATCGTCCACGTTAGTCTCAAGCATCTCTATGCTATCTGATATGAGAGCCTCGTCAATTTCACCTTCGATCACCCGCAGGACATTTGGAACAGCGCTGTCCATGCTTCCTGCCCCGTAGCCTATCCTTTTTGCTGTCATCACGGGACATGTGCTCTTCTCGTTCACGAAATGAGCAAGCAGCGCCGCGCCAGTAGGAGTAAGAAGTTCACCTTCGACCGGGCCGGGCTTCCAGGGCAAAGAATATTCCTTTAATATCTCAAGCGCCGCAGGCGCAGGCACAGGGAATTTCCCGTGTGAGAATTCGATGAATCCCTCACCCACCGATATGGGGGTGCAGTAAATCCTGTGATCCTTAAGACCGAGGTCATGAAATGCAGTGCACGCTCCCACGATATCCGCGATCGCATCCTCCTGTCCGAGTTCATGGAAATGGAGTTTTTCAAGCGGTACGCCGTGTACTTTTGACTCTGCTCTGCCAAGGATGTTAAAGACCGAAACCGCATCCGAGATGACCTCCTCTGGAAGAGATAAGGAGCTGATACGCTTGATGATCTCAGACAGTTTCAGGCTTCCATCTTTTTTCGTGGACACATTTACCGCGGTTGCAGCGATGCCTTTTTTGGTTGTTCTGGTAACTTCGACCTCCACGTCTGCGGCGGTTTCCATAGCCTCCTTAACCTTACCTGCATCTGCCCCAAGGTCGATAAGACATGCTGTGGTCATATCGCCTGAAGCGCCGGAAAAAGGGTCAAAAAGTATCGCTTTCATTGTAATAATCTTATATATTATTCAGATTTATAAACACTTTCTCGATTTGTAGAAGAAATATCCTATCACGCTTATTGTTACAACAGGTGAGAGCCATTCAGGGATATGCACCCCGAAGCTGTCAAGCACCATTATGACCCCAAGGACAAAGATGGAATACATGGCGCCATTCTTCAGGTATATGTACCTCTTCACCCTGTCTATGTTGCTTATCGTCAGCTCCCTGACAACAAAAGCCCCGATGCCATTGCCGATAAGTATCAGTGGAACAGAGAGAGTAAAAGCAAAGGCTCCGACCACGCCGTCGATCGAGAACGTGGCATCGATCACCTCAAGATACAGTATCTTGCTCCAGTCGCTCATGCTCGAGCCCCCCATAAGCTGTTTTTCATGCATTTCCGCGTTCTGCTTGAAACCGTGGGTAATGAAAAACGCAGTTGACCCGATAACAGCCCCAAGAGCCATGGATGGATGCGGCTGCTGCAAAGCAAACCATACGATCACCGTAAGAAGAATGGATACTATCGCATAGAACCAGACGCCGTGCTGATGAAAGAACCTCTCCCCGCGCAACCCGTAGTTCTTGGATTCGATAAAAAGCCAGTGGAAGAAAAGAAAAATAAGAAAAACCCCTCCGCCCACCAGCAAAAATGGCGAGGATTCTTCGATCACCCTTGCTATATCGGGGTCTGCGCTTAAAGTCGAAGTAAAGGCATCGACCGGTCCGAGTGATGGATTTGCCCCCCATATTATCAGCCAGGGCAGCATCCCCCTCACAACAAAGACCGCAAAAAACAGACCATATATCAGGAACCATCTTCTGGCTCTCTGGGACATCGTTGAAAGCACTTCTGCATTGATAACTGCGTTATCGATGCTGCTTATGGTCTCAAAAATGATGAGACCAACAACGACGAGGATCATTGAGAGTATTTCCATATGTACCTTCTTTCAAAGAGCGCGCTCACTATAACTTTACTGCGTAAATACATATTCCCCATAACTGACCAGACCACTGCCATCCCCAATCGTTTAAATACTATGCCATATTTAATAATTAATAATGATAGAACGGGAGATGGAAAAAAACGCTGCCATTTCTGCAAAAATGCCTCCTGCAGAACATAAAAACGAGTATTCAGGCGAGATGTACATAATAGGCATCCTGACATTCATTCTCATGTTCAGTGTGACCCTCATTTATCCTGTTCTTGAAGAATTCGTAATGGAAAGATTCGGGGTCGAATCCATAGCAGAGACAGGTCTTTTTGTATCTGTCAACCTTGCCGCCTACGTGATATTCGCTCTTGTCTGGGGGAGCTTATCTGACAGGATCGGAAAAAGAAAAGTGTTCATAGTGGGCGGTTTCCTTGGAAATGCGCTCCTCATGTTCTGCCTTACGCTTGCGCCTTCGCTGCCAGCGCTTCTTGTTCTGCGTTTTATCGAAGGCAGCTTCACTATCATGGCATTTGCGCTCCTTATGACCTCTGTGCTTGACATAGTTAAAAAGACGCATTACGGCAGAGGTATGGGGATACTCGGTATGGGAATGGCGCTGGGTAATGGACTGGGTGCGCCAGCAGGCGGAAGGCTCGGAGCGGAAAATCCACTGTATCCTCTTTATTTTGGCACATTCATGCTGCTTTCAGGAGCTGTAATAGCAGCGATAGCTCTCAAAGAAAAGAAACTTGAAGCAATGCCTGCATCGTTGATAGATGCCCTGCATCTGCTCAAAGAAGAAAAATGGATATTCATACCATACGCATTTTCTTTTGTGGAGAGGTTCACGGTAGGTTTTTTTGTCAGCGTGTTCTCAATAATGCTTTCCATGGAATACGGTTTGGGGCCAGCCAGCAGGGGGATATACATGATGGCGTTTTTGATACCTTTTGCGCTTCTCCAGTACCCTCTTGGCGCGATATCGGATAAGATAGGAAGAGTGATCCCGCTGATGGTGGGTTCTATTCTCTACGGCATTACAGTTGTGTTCGTGGGGATCGTAGAGCCCCCTTTTCTTGCGGGATTAATGGTATTTGGCGGCATTGTTGGAGCGCTCATGTATCCCCCGTCCGCCGCTCTGGCTGGTGACCTGTCTACTCCTGCTAAACGGGGCACTGCCATGGGCGGGTTCAATCTGTTCGGTTCCCTGGGCTTCGCTGTAAGTCCTTTTATTGGTGGATTGATCGCGGACAGATATGGCTTCCAGGCAAGCTTTACAGTGGCGGGGATGACTGTAATTATCGTAGCCCTGATATTCATGCCTTTCTTGATAAGGATGGGCAGGAAAAATTAAACAGGTATTAATAATAGCTTCCCTTTTTTGTCCCTCAGTTGCCCAAACCGAAAGATTTTAAATACAGTATATCATCAATGGATGAAAACCTCGAGGTAATTAAATGGCAAGAAACATAAGTGTTGAGAAGATCACACAGACTCCTATCGAAAAACAGGAGATCGAGATCGTTGAACGAAAAGGGGTCGGACACCCGGACAGCATGGCTGACGGCTTTGCAGAAGCGGTAAGCCGCGCGCTGTGCAACGAATATATCAAGAAATTCGGAACAGTGCTCCATCACAATACTGACCAGGTCGAGGTCGTAGCAGGGCGCTCGCATCCTGAATACCGCGGGGGAGAACTGATCTCGCCTATATATGTGCTTCTTGTGGGAAGAGCCACGAAAGAATTCCAGGATAAAAAGATCCCTACCGATACTGCAGCCGTAAGAGCTGCAAAGCAGTACCTGAAGACTACTCTTCCTGACATAGACTCAGAGCACGATATAATCATTGACTGCAAGCTCGGGGTCGGATCGACAGATCTCCAGAGCGTTTTCAAGAGAGGAAAGGCGCCGATGGCTAACGATACTTCCTTTGGCGTCGGACATGCTCCCTTCTCAGAGGTAGAGCAGATCGTTTACAATACCGAGCGCCAGATGGTGCTGAATTTCAAGAAGGACATTCCAGCCATTGGCACTGATATTAAGGTCATGGGCATGAGGAAGAATAACAGCATCACGCTGACTGTCGCCTGCGCCATGATAGGGAAGCATGTCGATGACCAGGACCACTACTTCTCCATAAAGGATGAAGTCAGAGGAAAGATACTCGACCTTTCTGGTAAATACACAGATCGCGAAGTTGAGGTCTTTGTGAACACAGGGGATGATGAAGAAACAGGCTGTGTATACCTTACTGTTACAGGAACCTCAGCAGAAATGGGAGATGACGGCTCAGTAGGGCGCGGGAACAGGTGCAACGGTCTGATTACCCCGAACAGACCGATGAGCATGGAAGCCACGAGCGGAAAAAATCCCATCAACCATGTGGGCAAGCTGTACAACCTTCTTTCCAACCAGATAGCGAACGACATCGCTGAAAACGTATCAGGGATCGAGGACGTGTATATCCGCATCCTTTCCCAGATTGGAAAGCCCATAGATCATCCGCTGATCGCAAGCGCGCAGGTGATACCTGAGAACGGGGCGAATATGAATACCATTAAATCAGAGTCTGAAGCCATCATAGACAAATGGCTCGGGGATATCACAAAGATCACAGAGATGATTGTAAGGGGAGAACTGGATACTTTCTGATCCAGTTTCTCTTTTTTTTTATGAGCGAAGCAGACATTGTCCTTGAAGTGGACGGGAAAAACATCCCGATGAACGATTTTGTGAGGAAGATACTGGCAGGCATGATAACAGGCTCAGTCGGAGAGCTTCATGGTTTTGATGAGGACTGGAAGACATTAAATATCAGTCTTAAAAGATGATACATGTAATAAAAGTCTCAGGACCGCAACTCATCCTTGCAGGCGCAGGGACTGGCAAGACCACGACCATCACAGCCAGGATAGCGTACATGGTCGAAAAAGAAGGCATCGACCCTGCAGGGATAATGCGGAAAAATGCAATGTCCCCCGCGACTTCAAGATATTTGAGGAGATGGATGCAGCCATTTTTATCCATAGGGAACTGGAAGTAGATGCAAGGAACGCAGCGCTGTATGCGAACACGATATCGAAAGCCAAAGACCTCAATATTTCAATAGAAGCGTTCAGGAAATACATTGAAGATCTTAAAAAAGATGTCCTGGAACTTGAAAAAGATGAGGCAAAGTGGGTTGAACGTTACCGGGAGTTCAAATTCAGGTTCAATACATTGCATCTTAAGACTTCGGCAGGCGGGGACAGGAAAACCGCGCAGGCTGAGAAAAAAAGATACGCAGGGTTCATAGAACTGTATGAGGAATACCTGAAATATTCGAATTTCATACAGGCATGGGAGAGATACGAAGAAAAGAAATCAGCGGTGGGCGCCCTGGATTACGGCGACCTGAACCGCATTGCGCTCACGTATCTCGATATGTACGGCACTGAAGAATTGAACGAGAGGTTCCGGTATATCATAATCGATGAATTCCAGGATACCAACTATGTGCAGTTCGAATTGATAAAAAAACTCACGGAGAAAGAGAAGAACATAACAGTAGTGGCAGACCCCAACCAGACGATATACGCTTTCAGGGGCGCGTACACCGATAACATAGGGGAATACAGGAGGCAATTCTCGCTTACTGATAAAGATATCGTGTCTGGTGATTTTACTGAGATCATGAAAAATACGCTGCTGTATCAGGCTTTGAAGATCGGGGAGGCGCCGGATTTCAAGGAAGTTTTCAATTCAAACTGGGAAAAAATAAATCCTGCGCAGGATGCTGAGAATATTCTGGGCAAGATCAAAGAGAATAAGAACGGGTTGAAATTCAATCCCACAACAATGACTTTCAGTTATTCCTCAATAAGTACTTATGAGAAATGTCCCAGGCAGTATGAACTCAAGGAACTTCTCAGGATGCCCACGCGCGATTCAGAGGATTCTACGGGAGCCATGAACCGGGGAACTTTTGTTCATAAGGTGCTTGAGATGGCAGTGAGTGAGAAAATAACCACGAAGGAAAGGCTGTATGAAATCAGGGACACGGTCACAAAAGAACCTGATTTCAGAGGCGTTGACATTGAAACTGCAACTGCAGCGCTCGATGTATTCTGGGAGCGGAACAAAAATAGAATTGCGAATAACCTGATGGTTGAGCAAAGATTCGCTGTACCGCTTGGAGGGTTTACTTTCAAGGGATTCATTGATCGAGTGGATCTGATCCAGGGGACGAAGAACGAAATCGAAATCATCGATTATAAGACCGGAAAATCTGAACCCGGACCTGATGAACGCTCAAAACAACTTTTGCTTTATGCCAGGGGTATTGAGCATGTTTATCCTCAATATAAAGTGAAAAGACTCACATTGGAACAGCTTGCTCTTCCCAATCCCAGGACTTTTGAACTGAATGGGGGGAAATTTGAGAGCGCGCGTAGCTCACGGATGGAGGGGCTTGATGGGAGTGCTATTGATGATATGATTGAGATCGCGAAGAAGATCGCGCATGATTATGAACATGGGTTTGGGAGGACGAAGGATGAGAAAGCTTGCGGGGAGTGTGGATATAGGTTGTATTGTGGGGAGTGAAGATGTTACTGCTTTAAATTGCAATGGAGTTTGGTATAGTTTTGATCAATATGAGTCCCACTTAATTATGTCCCATAAACAACAGTTTAGAGATTGTCGGGTAACCCCTTAAATTCATCGTAAATTCATCCGTCTTTTCATGATTTCCTCTTCACATTAACAACGATAGCAGTGATAATGAATTGAAC
>JAYTKX010000058.1:0-31731 GCA_043729865.1 Methanobacteriota archaeon | reverse complement strand
CTTGTTCTTATCATGGATTCAGTTACAGATGAGCTTGCAGGCATGATTACAGCGAACGTTCCTGAGATAAAAGGCGTGATAAAAAGAAAAGGTCTTCCTTCAAAGAGCATTGGGATACTTGACACCGACAGCGCGCCTCATACGTATGAACTGCTTTCAGGATGCGATATGCGCTGCGATATAGCAGCATCGACTTTCGGCGAACTGTGTATCTATAAGAACCAGTCCATGATCCACATCGAGTTCAATAACACCAAAATAAAAAAAATTGAGACACTTTATATCAATGGCGACCTGGATGACGCTGTCGTCGTGGATGGCTTCTGCGGTCCCGGCACTATCGGGCTGTTGTGCGCCCTGGGGGGTGCGAAGAAGGTGATACTCAATGATGCCTGGCTTCCCGCAGTGCGAAATGCTATTTTGAACATCAAAGCCAATTCAGGGCTGCTTGGTGTAAAAATCGAATTTGAGCTAACCGGGTACGATAAACTCATAGGAGACGAACCGGTGCTTATGGCAAAAGCCGGAGGGAACACAGAGATCCTGGTATATCACGGCGATATAAGGAAACTTGCAGGCGCAGAACGAGAATGCGACATCTGCCTTATCGATACATTCCCTTCTGTCAACCCCTCGGAATATACAGCAATGTGCAGGACCTTCGCAAAAAAGACAGTGATCATCTAAAGCCTGCAGCACACATGTGAAAGGACTATCAGGCTTGTGGAATATTTTCCCTCATATTGATGACCATTTGCACTGAGAAGCGATATGTAATAATCCAGTAACTTTTGAACAGCCTTTTCATGCTTATAATTGTGGTATATATTGATCTCATTATCAAATAACTCGATTTTTTCTATTAACTGCATTGATTCATGCGTTTTCTTTAAAAGAGCAAGGAATTCCTTATGATGTATGCTGGATATGTGTTGTCTGGAGAGCGATTCGAATATTCCTTTATCAATGAACACGTTCCCTGCAAGTATCTCTTCGTACTGGTCTTTATGCATGGATACCATGTTGTAGTTTATCGACCTGTATATTTCAATAAGGTTTTTCCAGAAATCTTTTTTTGAAGCGAACTCATTCACTGCATCTTTTAAATAACCGAAATGCTCATTTGCGGCGCAGTATCCATCCCTCTCCTTCAGCTTTATTAGATCTATGCGGACAGAAGTAGCGCGTCCGTGAATGACATCAATGTCAAGACCCTTGTTATAGACCAGGAACATTATCACAAGCTGGGCAAGAAAATCCCGGTAAAGTTCATTTTCGCCTGTTATTGTCACGGTCGCGGTTTCAGGCTCCATATTGTCCATGCAGAATATGGAGACCTCGCAGTTCCAGCCAGATTCGCGGCTGATGATATTGATCTGCTTATCAAGTTCAGATATTGTGTTGATCTTCAGCGGGTCCAGCAATTCTTCCATTATTTCAGGGTCAAGCGGGATCCCTTTAGTCCATTTTAACATCCACTGGAATATCGGGCTGCTGATAAGGACATTTTTTCCTGATTCTATTGATCGTTCCCGTTCGGTCAATTTTTTTGTTTCAGAGGTAATATTTGATATCGCCTTATCCAGAGTACCATATTGCCGTAGCACAACATCAGCTATATCGACTGAATCCCTTATTGCTGCGCTCAGGTTGCCTTCGTTCTTATGTAAAAGCGGCTCAAGTTTCTTGATATGGGTATTTTCAAGGGTTATGTTCTTCCTTATTATCATAAATTAATATTCGAATTAGTAGTACTTGAATGTTACCATAATAGTAAATGGATATTTAACAGTGCTACTATATGTAACACTATTTAGAGGATATAAAAACGCCGTGAAGTAAATTCTGAGCGGGTTGGGGAGTGGTGTTATCATATCTATTGCATATTTTTTTATAGCCTGCCGTTTATTAAGACCACAGTGAAATAACAATGGCAGGCAGGATAGAAGTTGGTTTTAAACCCGGAATGAGAGATGCGCTGGGCGAAAGTATTAAAAAAAGGATAATAGAAGACCTGCATATAAATGTGGATTCGGTCAGGACAATAGAAGTGTATACCATAGACGCCGCCCTTTCACCCGGACAGCTGAAAATTCTCGGGGAGAAGTTACTTGCCGACCCGGTGATACAGGTATTTTCAGACAAGGCGCTGGCTTCTGATTTTTCCTGGCTGATCGAGGTGGGTTATAGACCCGGTGTGACAGACAATGTGGGGGCGACAGCAAAAAAAGCGTCGGAAGACGTACTGAAGACAAGCATTCATGGAGTTTATTTTTCAAGACAGTATCTTATCAGCGGGAACATCACAAAAGATGACGCAAGTAACATTGCAGGAGGGCTTCTTGCCAATTCGCTTATCGAAAGATGGGAAATAATAAGCAGCAGCGATTTTGATAAAGAAAAAGGCATACATCTCCCGCTTCCGGTCGTCAAGGGAAAACACAAACCTTCAGTCTCTACGATCGACCTTGACATAGGTGATAATGAACTGAAAGAGTTCAGCAGGGTGCGGCTTCTCGCACTGAACCTTGCTGAGATGAAAGAGATCCGGAGATATTTTTCACGGACGAGGAAGGAAAGAGAAAAGTTGGGTGTGGTGCTACCAACTGATGTTGAGATAGAGGTGCTTGCGCAGACATGGTCTGAACACTGCAAACATAAGATATTCAATAGCGTGATAACCTATATTGATGATAAGGGAACAAAGACCATAAATTCACTTTTCAATACTTTTATAAAGCGTGCAACACGTGAGATCAATAAACCATGGCTCGTATCCGTTTTCACAGATAATGCCGGCGTGATAAAGTTTAACGACGATTACAACCTTGTTATGAAGGTCGAGACGCACAACACTCCTTCTGCCCTTGACCCATACGGCGGCGCAATTACCGGTATCGTGGGCGTGAACCGCGACCCGCTGGGCACAGGCATGGGTTCAAGGCTGATATTTAACACAGATGTCTTTTGTTTTGCCTCGCCGTTCTATGATAAACCCCTGCCTCCGAGGCTTTTCCACCCCAAGAGGATATTCGAGGGCGTGCGCCGGGGCGTTGAGCACGGCGGGAACAAGAGCGGTATCCCAACAGTGAACGGCTGCATAGTGTTTGATGAAAGATACCTCGGCAAACCGCTTGTATATTGCGGCACAGGCGGGATAATGCCCTCTACAATTAACGGAAAACCGTCGCACATCAAGGAAATTAATTCCGGCGACCTCATTGTAATGACCGGAGGACGCATCGGGAAAGATGGGATACACGGCGCCACATTTTCATCGCTTGAACTTGATGAGAATTCACCGGTTACAGCAGTCCAGATAGGAGACCCGTTCACGCAGAAAAAGATGCTTGATCTCCTGCTTGAAGCAAGGGATAAGGGTCTTTATAATGCCATTACGGACAACGGAGCCGGAGGTCTGTCATCTTCGGTGGGTGAGATGGCTCAGTTGTCAGGAGGATGTCTTATCGAACTTGATAAATGCCCGCTGAAATACCCTGGTCTTGACCCCTGGGAGATCCTTGTATCAGAGTCGCAGGAACGGATGACGCTTGCGGTTTCACCTGATAAGATCGATGAGTTCCTGGAGCTTGCAGGAAAAAGGGATGTTGAAGCAACCGTTATCGGGATTTTTACAGATAGCGACAAATTCCATGCAAGGTATGCCGGCAAAACAGTGGCGTATCTGGATATGGAATTTCTGCATCGCGGGCTTCCTACAATGAAGCTCAATGCGCGCTGGGTGGCTCAAAAATTTGAAGAGCCGGTGCTGGGGGCTGTTGACCTGACATCTATCCTTAAAACTCTCCTGTCGCGCCTGAATATTTGCTCCAAGGAATATGTCATCCGGCAGTATGACCACGAAGTGCAGGCAGGCTCTGTGGTAAAGCCCCTTACCGGGGATGGTCCGAGCGACGCAGCGGTCATCCGTCCACTGCTTGACAGCATGGAAGGCGTGGTGGTGGCGAACGGCATCTGCCCCAGGTATGGTGACATTGATACGTATCACATGACGGCATGCGCTATTGACGAAGCTGTGCGGAACCATATTTGCGTGGGAGGAACGTTTGCCCATCTCGCTGGCATTGATAATTTCTGCTGGTGCGACCCTGTGAAATCCGATAAGAACCCGGACGGGGAGTTCAAACTTGCGAAGCTTGTGCGGGCGAACATGGCGCTGTACGATTATACGAAAGCCTACGGCGTCCCCTGCATCTCAGGAAAGGACAGCATGAAGAATGACTACAATATCGGGGGGCGCAAGATCTCTATCCCTCCGACGGTGCTTTTCTCAACGATCGGGAAGATCGAAGACGTAAGGAAGGCTGTGACCATGGATGTAAAGCGACCGGATGACAGGGTTTACGTGCTGGGAATGACAAAGGACGAACTCGGCGGCTCGGAATATTATGCATCGCTGGGATTTATCGGGAACGATGTCCCGAAAGTGAATGCTGCAATAGCGAAGCGTCTTTATACGGCTCTTGAAAAAGCGATCCTTGAAGGAACTGTAGCTTCATGCCACGACTGCTCTGATGGCGGGCTGGCTGTGGCTCTGGCTGAGAGCGCATTTTCAGGAGAATTTGGAATGACAGTGGAACTGACAAATGTCCCGGTTGAAAATATAAAGCGCACTGACACTATCCTGTTCTCGGAATCCCAGAGCAGGTTCGTGGTGACAGTGGCGCCTGGTAATGTGAAGAGGTTCGAGGAGATCATGAAAGGCAATGTGTTCGCTGACGTGGGCGAGGTTACAGCCAGGCAGGATTTCAGTGTGATGGATGGAGAGAAGGTGGTGCTTAGCGCAGGGATCGATGAACTTAAAGAGGCATGGCAGAAGACGCTGCGGTGGTAGGATGTTATCACGCAAATTTAGAAAGTTTTAAATACTTTTGAAAATACATAATGCTTATCAAATAAATTTGATGGTGAAGTGGAACGATTGAATAGGGTGGTCATCGTAGATTATGAAAACTGGTAGAAATAGGTGGGAAATAATAAGGGATATACTTAAAGCTACCCTGGATGATAAAAAAGTAAAAAAGACACGCATCCTTCAGAAAGCTTATCTTGATTGGAGAACTTTCAACAGATATTTTGATTACCTGTTGAGTGAGGGATTTATTGAAAAACGAAATTCTGATGATCCCCTGCATGATGAATGCTATCTGATCACAGAAAAAGGAAGGGATTTTTTGCGAAAATTAAAGGAACTGGAGGAGGTGATCGTTTAACGGGGAAGGTCTAAAAATTTCAGTCCTTTTGGGGTTATCATGAGTTTTTCATCTTCTCTGATGATTAACCCCTGCTCCTCAAGAAAATGTAATACTTCAGTTAATTTATTAACCGGCACATTCATCTGTTTTATCTCTTCAATATCATGCCATTTTAAATCTTGAAGATTTTCCATGACCCTATCAAGATATTTCATAATACTCATCGTTATACAATATCGCCTTTCTTTAACTAATCTCCTCTTTCGTATTTATATATTTGTGGTTTCCAAATATTTAATGAAGATAAGAGAAAAAACTGCTTCTGACATATGGTTAAGACATATGTTTAAACTCCTTAACTTTTTTTATAGGATGATAACAAGTAATTCTGTCACGAAACCTGATAATTAGTTCGAAAGTATCCAGTTCATATAAGTAAAGGTGGGAGCCCTGCAAGTGAAACCATTGATAAACGAGGCACTATGTCTCCTGGAACTTCATAATGTATAGGGTAGTCATCAATGAATTATCCAGATCGGGTGGAATGGTTGATCCACGGTTAAAAAAGTCTGAATAAAACCATGAATGGTGAAACATGGAAGAGTACACGAATATATCGCTGCCATTAAAGAAAGGAAGAGGTAGATGGGATATAGTCAGGGATATACTGACGGCAACACTGGAAGAAGGGACAGGGAAGAAGACACGCATAATGCAAAAAGCCTTTCTTGACTGGAGAACTTTCAGTAGATATTTTGAGTATCTCTTGAACGATGAATTTTTAACAGACTGCAATGAAGACGAATATTTTACTGTTACGGACAAAGGAAGGGAATTACTGGAGAGATTGAAGAGCGTAGAAGATGTTCTGGATCATGCTTGAAGTTCCATCAATTTTAATCCTCTGGGTGTTATTATGATCATGTCGTTTTCCATATTTACAAAAGCCTGATCCTGCAGAAAGCCAAGAGCATAATGGATATTGTGTGAAGGCACGGATATTTTCTGTTCCACCTCTTCAATAGTGTGCCACCTGGAATCCATGAGCAGCTTTAATATCCTGTCAATAAAATCCATGATTCGCATGATATGAAGTCTATTATCAGGTCTATATAATATGCTAGGTATAGATGTTATATGTTCCTGACATGTGCTTTTGACCAGTGGCTTTAAGAAATCCTGGTCTGGAAAATTAGACTTCAACTGTATAAAATGTATCATGTGTTTGGAACATATGCTTCAATTATGTGCCTGTAACATGTGGTTTGACTCCTTAACTTTTTTTATAGTATAACTCTGTATCTTGTTATGAAGTGTGGAAGGGCGTGAAGTACCATAAAGTTGGTATTAGCGAATTGAAACCACATTTTTCAGATGCAAAATAAAGAAATGGTTGGTTGAAATCAAGACAGCTGGTGGAGGTAATTCCAGGTGTGCCGGTCATACGGCATCATCTGGAAACAGCGGTCATGTTCAGCTATATGGAGGAATTTAGAACAGGAGGATATAGAATATTATGATAAAAAAATTAGAATCGATAATGAAATGCATGTTGCTTCTGGTAGTGGTCGGTGCGCTGATTGTACCCTCGGCAACGGCAGAGACATTGTATCCTGATGATGAGTTGGGTGATAATGTTGCCGGTAACGTATCAACGCATAATATAAGTTTTGAGTTAGATGCTCCCTTGCCAGCAGATGGTAAAATAAAGACAGGATTTAATCCCGGGTTCGACACATCGTTATTTACGAACGATAGTGCGGTTTACGTTACACAATGGAATAATCTTCCGCTTGACGGCACCTATACTTGGACGAGAGATTCTGCTACCAACGAGATAATAATTACAAGAGCAGGTGGCACAGAAGTAACTTGGGGTCCTATAAACTTCACTCTTGGTAATATAACCAACCCCACTACATCTGGAAATAAAGGAGTATCTGTAAGAACAACGACTTCAGTAGATATACCGATAGATATCGGTACAACCACAGTGACGATAGTACCACGCTGGGCAACTCAATTCACGCTTGGTACAGTATCCAATCACGTTGCAGGTACGCCGTTTACTGTAACCGTGACAGCAAAAGATCAGTTCGGCAATGTAAACACTGGATTTGAAAATTACACCGCTGTTTTGAGTAGCACCATCGGCGCAATCAATCCGTACATTATGGATAATATTAACGGTTCTGAATGGACCAATGGCGTATGGGTGGGAGATAACGAAGTTATCACAAAGACAGGCACCGGTACAATTACAGCGACCTCAGGCAGCGTCACAGGAACGAGCAACACGTTCACAGTAACACCTGCTGCGCTGGGTTCATTTGAGATAGCTACGATCCCGGCTCAGTTCGATGAACTGGCGTTCACAGTAACCGCACAGGCGAAGGATACGCAGGGCAACAACAAGACAAACTATAATGCAGTTAATAACCTGACCGTTACCCCCGGTTTACCCGGTACTGTAACAATCGTCAGCCCCTCCCCTGCAACAGTACAATTCGTAAACGGTGTGTACTCAGGACAGGTAACGCTTAATGTTGTGCCTGATCCAACCCCCACCGCGCTTCAGACAGGAGTGAAACTGACAATAACAAATGTAACTCTGAGTATAAGCAAAACAAGCAATGGATTTAGCATCAGTTTGCCGGTTGACTTGAAGAACTCAACCGTTAAGGCAGATCCCGTTATTGTAATTGAGGATGGTGTTTCTACAAGCACTATTACCGTGACAGTAAAGAACGGCATTAACCAGCAGAATATATCTGGAGCTACTGTTGTTCTGAAATCTGACAGAGTGTGGTGGATGGATTCAATAGTTCCGGCAAGCAATACTACGGACTCTAACGGTCAGGCAACATTCAGGGTTAGCTCTGAAACACCCGGAAAAGCAAATCTGACGGCTACTGTGTGGGGCACAGAGGTACTGGAAAAGAAACCTGTCGTGACCTTCGGATTCGACAATAAGCTGCGTCTTAACAAGGACTGGAACCTCGTATCAGTGCCGAGGAAACTGGACAACAGCAGCGTCAGTGCGCTTAACACAAATAAAGTAGATAAGATATTCTACTATGATGCTGGAAACCGTGAGTGGAAGTCTGCTTTCTACACCAGCGGAAACTGGAGCGGCACGCTGACCACAATAGATGACGGCAAAGGGTACTGGATGAACGCAACCGCTCCCGCGGATGTGCAGGTAGTATTGAAAACACTTGACCCATTACAGCTTCCACCCGACTATCCACTCAAAGCCGGATGGAATATGGTAGGATATACGTCACTGTCACTCAATCTCAACACAGACATCAACGAATATTTCAGCAGCTTGAGACATCCAGGTAGTGGAGAACCGATATGGGTATCTGCATACATTTGGGAAAACGGTGGATATAGACAGGCAAAACCCTGGTGGCAGGGATGGAACTCCTTCAGTAACGCAATGAGAACCGAAGGATACTGGGTGTACCTTAACAGCGATGGAATCCTTGTCCCTTGAGAGAACAACCCGTTCTCTCCCCTTTTTTAGGGGCGAGATTTCAGGAGGAAAAATAATGAACAGAAAAATTAAGCTCGGACTGGTTGCGGTAATGTTACTCCTCTTCGCTGGTATAGCATCCGCAGGGGATCTACCGCCGCCAATTCCAGCAGACTATTCGGGAAATGTCATTGTGAACGGGGCACCCAACGGGTCAAAAGTGCTGGCTCAGGTTGTGAACGTTACGGGTTATGTCTATCAGACCAGTATCTTTGACATAGTTTCTGGACGGTATGGGAAGCCTGTCAATGGAAATCCGCTACTTGTAGCACCGCCAGATGTGACTTTTAATGACAAAATAATCAAGTTCTATGTCAAAACAGATGGTAAGTACTGCAAGGCTAACCAGGAAGATACATTCTCTCAGGGAAAGACGGGGGATCCGTTTAACCTGACTGTGGTAGTTTCTCCCTGCGTAGAGCCTCTTGTCGCGGTGATTACCCCCACGCCCACAACACCCACTCCAACCCCGACCGCAACCACAACTTCCCCAGGCGGAGGAACCAGTGGCGGCAGCAGTAGCAGCGGTGGTGGCGGCGGTGGAGTTACCAGCGGTGAACCCTTCGGTAACATTCTCAGATCGGAGAAAAGGGACGGAACCCTTATAGCAAACAAACCGGCGATATTTTCGTATACCACACCTGATGCTATACATCAAATAGCAGTTATAGGTACGGAAAATGAAAATGACGTGTCCATAAGAGTTGAAACCTTAAAAGACACATCAAAACTGGTAGCTAAACCCGCTCCCGGAACTGTGCATATAAACGAGAATGTATGGGCAAATTCAAAGAAAATCAAGGAAGTTACAATCAGGTTCAGGGTGGAGAAAGATTGGATAATGAGTAATGGAGTAAAGAAAGAAGATATCCGGTTACTCAGATGGCAGGATAACGACTGGAAACAGCTAGAAACAAAAGTACTCAGCAGTGATGACGTGTATTCCTACTTTGAATCCAGTTCTCCGGGATTCTCAAGCTTTGCAATAAGTGCACTGAAGAGCGAAACAAGCCTGGCTGCAACCACTGCAGTTGCTCCGGGCGCCGCAACACCAGCAAAGACACCATCAGTTACATCTGCAGGACCCCAGACAGGTCAGGCAATTTCCTGGGTATATATCATTATACTGATAGCTGTCATTGCCGTGGTAGCATATCTGTACACAGCGACACGGAAAAAGAAGTAGAAAATTGGACTGTGCGGAAGGTAAAACCTCTGCTGCCGTCCCCATTTTTTAAGATGCTAATCAATATGATGAATATCAAAACGCAACACTGAGCCATCGCACTTTGGATGATTTTTGCAAACCCACCTCTCCCGTATTGTATCCCACTTTATTTCTTTTTCCTTATAAGTTTCACCACAATGTTTACATCGTACTTTCTTTTCTGATTCCAAATCTGGTCTAAAAGGAGGTTTTGTCTCATCTTTGCGCGCTTTCATATCATCAGATTGCTTACTTCCAGGTATCATAGTACCTGTAAGATTATTTTTCAACCATAAAAAGGTAGTGAAACCTGCAGAAAGAAAGAACAGACATCATTATAGCGAAAACCTTGAAAGCCTCAAATGGAGGTCAGTTTTAAAAAAGGAAAATTTCATAAGCTAATAATCTTTTCGCTTGCGCATAATATTAAAATGCAGTTAAATTAGAGGAACCAAAATGCTTAATTAATATAAGATTCCTATTAACATTAATGGCAGTCGAGACAATAATCTTATTTTTGGCAATTATAGCTGTGATTGCTGTATATATCTTTTTGAGGGCTGCAAAGTACCTGATTGTAAATTCAATACTGGGCCTCATTCTTCTTGCTATGGGCAACATTATTTTTAAATTAGACATTGCTTATACCGCTACAGTAGTATTAATATGCGCACTCGCGGGAATTCCCGGTGCGATCCTTATAATGCTGCTTCATGTATTCGGTATAGCTTTCTGACCTCAGTATAGAAAGATAATATTATTACATAACATTACCGAAGTTTATGATAATTGTATTATCGGTAGGCGTTGGTAACCACCGATATCCTTTAATAATATACATTCATAATAGACAATATCGTGTGGCGGGCATAACGGCAGTTAATACCGATAATTCTATGAATTCTTCGGTTTAAGGCTTCTGATAAGATGCCATAGCTGTGATCACGCTGCAAGATCAATATAATGTTTTATGAGGAAAATGGTAATTATGAATAAAGAATCTAATATTTGCAAAAATATAATTTCTGTGCTGCTGACACTGCTTATTTTGGCATTGGCGGCAGGCGCGGCGAGCGCGGCGCAGCTGCCGGTAAATCTCGGAACAGCGGGCAATTTTGTGATTCTGGCAAAAACAGCAATCTCAACCACTGGAACCACTTCAATTGTTGGAGATATTGGAGTTAGTCCAGCCGCTGCGACATACATAACCGGATTTGGGTTAATAATGGATGCCTCGAATAAATTTTCGACGTCATCTCTAGTGACCGGAAAAGTATATGCAGCCAACTATGCGCCTCCTACTCCATCTACAATGACAACAGCTGTACTCGACATGCAAACAGCGTACACTGATGCCGCCGGACGGACATTACCCGATTTTACTGAACTGGGCGCCGGAAATATTGGCGGGATGACACTCACTCCTGGACTTTATAAATGGGGGACAGGTGTTAAAATACCCCCGGGCGGTGTCACTCTATCGGGTGGCGCAAATGATGTCTGGATCTTCCAGATAGCGCAAGATCTCACCGTGGACAACGGCGCCAAAGTTACTCTTAGCGGGGGCGCACAGGCAAAGAACATCTTCTGGCAGGTCGCCGGCAAAACGACACTTGGAACCACGTCTGACTTCAAGGGAATTATCCTGTCTAAAACGCTGATCTCGCTGAACACTGGCGCAACGCTAAACGGCAGAGCGCTGGCACAGACCGCGGTTACATTAATTGCCAATGTTATCATAGCCCCGTCTTCCAGCGTTAGCCCGACAAACACACCGACAGTAACGAGCACAACCACAGGTGCGGTAACAGGAACTCCGGCTAAGCCAACGCTTACAGCTACTCCAGCCGGGTCAACAGTTACGGCTACACCAGCTAAGCCAACAGTTACGGGTACTCCGGCTCCGGCACCGACTAAGAAGGGACCGGGATTTGAGCTAGTGTTTGTCGCAGCAGCATTTTGCTCGGTGTATCTGTTCAACAGAAAGAGAAGATGAGCAATTCATCTTCTTTAGGAAGTAGTACCTTCCTCTATTCCTTTTAATTTTTGGACGTGGTAAAACTTCTGCTGCCGTCCCCATTTTTTTGTAACAATAATATAAGGATCTTTTTTTCCTACTTATCAGTTCTTTCAGCCATATAAATTTACCTATAAACCCATCATCATAATGATTAGCATAATGGCTAACTATTTATAATTCGAGCAATAAAACGTCCATTGTGTCGAATTACAAAGGCAGGAACGAAGGAACAAACACGGTTAAATCTATCAGGAGACACAGTACTTCTGGTGATATCGTATCAGCCGTCATTATTTCTCCGAATGCCCATGCATCGCGGGCTGATCCTACCTGGATAATTCCTGTCGTTACCAGTGTTTTTGTCGATTATCCCTCGGCAAATTCCACTCATCTGAGAATGGGCATGCGCTTCATAAACTCCCTGACGGGTTTTGGTGAGAAAAGAAAATTCGAATTCATTAAAGTCTCGACATTGCTCCGCCTGCTCAGGATACTTGGTCTTATGGCTGTATTAAGTTATATGATCGTCATTCTTTTTACATGGATGTATGCAAATCATCAGGGTTATGTCTATTTTTCAGCCGGGGAACCTGTATCGCTCATCAAATATCCGGAATGGGTGCTGGGAATCCTCGGAATTTTAGCTACAGCCAGCGTCCTGCGCAGGGAACTTGACCACTGAACAGGTATTTGGATATATAGTGTCAAAATTATGATTTATTTTAACCGCAGATAAACGCAGATTTGTTGTATTGAATTCATCCAAAATAATAAGTTTTCACAAATCTAGATGCCATTCACGATTCTTTTAATTTCTACCCTTGGTTTACTGAAATTAATCAAAAGGCATAGTTTCAGCCCTGTTATTCTTAGATAGTTCAAGCATTGGGCAAAATGAACTGTATCTATTTCGTTCACAGCTTTTACTTCAATAATAATTTCATTCTCAACTAAAATATCTGCTATATAGTCGCCAACTAATTCATTTTTATAAAATACTTTTAACGGCGCCTGTGGAAGCGTTTCTAACCCCCTCGATTTAAGTTCAATATTCAGGGCATTTTCATATACCTTCTCAAGGAAACCCACTCCAAGAACGTTGCTAACTTCAAAAGCAGCTCCTATGATCTCCTCAGACAAAGCATTTAATCTGCGTTCATCTGCGTTTATCTGCGGTTTCGTTTCTTTAGATTCCATAGCTTTCATAATATCTTTAATTACATATATTTCTTCTAAATAATATTTAACTTGCTTTCTATCACTTGCTAATATTTGGTTTTTCTTTATATACATCTAACGGTTTATTGACGCCATAGATTTGGATCAGCCGGCAGTGCGAAAGTCTTATCATAATAAGTGCATATAGGCTAAATCCACTATCCCGGAGAAAAAAGATGCCTGTAAAACAGAAAGAACCACTTATTATTCACCCGCGTCCGAGCTCCATCGTGGCAGCCATGTACACCCTGAGAGACCTAGATGTAGACGTGGTGATACTGCACGGACCACCCGGATGCAGCTTCAAGCATGCCCGCCTTCTAGAAGAGGACGGCATGAGAGTCGTCACAACATCACTTGATGAATCAGGCTTCGTTTTCGGAGGGCACGATGCATTGGTCGAGGTGCTCGAGAAGGTCATAAAACTCTTTAATCCCAGGCGAATAGGCATCGTAGGGACATGCGCTTCCATGATCATAGGCGAAGAACTGCATGAGGCAGTAATGGACGTACAGCCTGATGTGCCGGTGATCGAGGTCGAAGTGCATGCAGGATACAGGGACAACACACAAGGCGTCATAATCGCACTTGAATCCGCGCTTGCGGCAGGTATAATCGGGGAAGCAGAATTCGAACGGCAGAAAGCGCTATTGAAGGAAGCAACAATGGTCGAGAAGCGCCACGGCGCCGCAAGTAAAGAATATCTTGCTCCGAGCAGGGGTGACCTGAAATACAAGGTCGCAGAGAGATTGATTGAACTTATAAAGCAGGGGAAAAAAGGTCTTAACATCCTTAACGCCAAGAAAGAGACTGCCTTCATGTTCGCAGACATCAACCTTGCAGTAGCGCAGGTCGCAGAAAAGCTCGGGTCAGGCTCCAATATCATAAATATGGCGAATCTTGACGAGAATCTTGGATTACCCAAGAACCGCAGGAACGCCAGGGAAATAAATAGCGACCTCAAAAATGCAGGAATGGAAATACATCACATCATCGGAGGACTGGACGAGTATCCAATAGCGGGAAATGCTGCCAGCCAGATAATCGGTGAAAAATATCCTGATTACGATTTTGCAGTGATAACAGGTGTGCCCCATGCGCTTCCAATGGATAACATAAAGAACATGGAATTATTCTCAATAACCAATGGTCCCCGCCAGGTCGTTCCGCTCAAAGAGATGGGGCATAAGCACGTTGTGGTTGAGATAGACCTGCACCCCAAGACGCTTGGAGTGAACCACATAGTAGAATCAGAGTTTGGCGCAACACTGCGGGAGCTGGCAAAAGATGCCTAAACAAATTGCGATATACGGAAAAGGCGGGATCGGGAAATCAAGCACAGCATCAAATGTTGCAGCAGCCTGCGCTGATGAAGGCTACCGCGTTACGATAATAGGATGCGACCCCAAGAGCGATTCATCCATCACACTGCTGCGCGGCAGGCGCATTCCTACCATTATGGACTTGATGAGAGAGGGTGAGGATATAAAGGAGGAGGATATCGTTTTTTCCGGATACAAAGGTGTTAAATGCGTGGAGATAGGCGGACCAGAGCCAGGCATAGGCTGTGCAGGAAGAGGAATAATCGTTGCGATAGGACTGCTGAGGAAAATATCAAAAGCTATCGAGGATACTGACCTTGTTATTTATGACGTGCCTGGGGATATCGTGTGCGGAGGATTTGTCGCGCCTGTCAAGAAAGGGCTGGTGAACGAAGCTTACGTGCTTACCTCTGGCGAATACATGCCCCTTTACGCAGCAAATAACATCTGCAAAGGGCTTTCCCGACTTGATATGACGCTCAACGGCGTCATCTGCAATTCGCGGGGCGCGCCGAACGAGGAAAAAATAGTCGCCGAATTCGCAAAAGAGATAGGAAGCCGTCTGCTGGCTTTTATCCCGAAGGATGTTCTGGTGCAGACATGCGAAAGGGAAGGATTTTCTGTTATTGAAAAAGCGCCGGATTCAGCAATTGCAGCCGTTTACAGGAAGCTTGCAAAGGCAATAATGGTAGATAAAGATGCGAAAATCGCTGTGCCGCTTGATGATAAAAGGTTGAGAGAATTGACTAATCTATAAAAAAACCGCAGATTTAATAAACCGTATATTTAATAAACCGCAGATGAACGCAGATGAACGCAGATTTATTATTAATTTCTGGATTGGAAAAATCCGGAATATAAACAACGAACTCATACTAACTGATACGAACTCAGGTCATTCAGAGTTCGTACGAGTTCGTATCAGTTCGTTGTCAATGTTCATGAATTCGGGGTACCGCATATGACTGAAATGCTCGACATCCCACGGATACTCATAGCAGGAGACCGTTCATCAGCCGGGAAGACCACCATCTCTATCGGAATAATGTCGGTGCTGCGCGATATGGGGTATCAGGTGCAGCCTTTTAAGGTCGGACTTGACTTTATCGACCCGAGCTACCATACGGAAGTTACGGGCAGGTATTCGCGAAACCTTGACGGCTACCTGATGTCCGATGATGCGCTGCGGGAGGTATATTCTCATGCGGTTAATGGCGCTGATATCGCGGTCATCGAGGGCGTTCGCGGGCTTTTTGAAGGGCTTTCCGCCACAAGCGACATCGGAAGCACAGCGCAGATAGCCAAGCTGCTTGATTGTCCTGTTATCCTTGTCATCAATGCAAGAAGCATAACGCGCAGCACGGCTGCGCTTGTTTCCGGGTATAAGTCGTTCGATCCTGAGGTAAATATTGTCGGAGTGATACTGAACAACATTGGAAGCAGCAGGCACGCTGAAAAGGCAAGGGAGGCTATCGAGACTTATACTGGTACTCCGGTTATCGGCGAAGTACCTCGCGACGACTCCATGAAGATCTCAATGCGGCATCTCGGTCTTATCCCCGCGCTTGAAGGAAGGCGTAAGGTGGCTGGTTTTGATGAGAATCTCGGAAAGATAAAGAATATTATCAGGGAGGGTATCGATATCGACAGGTTCATATCACTGGCAGGCGAAGCGCAGCCGCTGATAAAACCGAAAGAGGATATTTTCAAACCTTCAGCGTCAAAAAACACTGTACGTCTCGGAGTGGCGCTTGACGAGGCTTTCAATTTCTATTATCGCGATAACCTTGACCTGCTTGAACTTGCAGGCGCAGAACTTGTTTATTTCAGTCCTGTGAACGACAGCGCGCCTCCACAGGTCGATGGTCTGTATATCGGCGGAGGCTACCCTGAATTATTCGCGCAGGAACTTGAGGATAATGAGAGCATGAGGCAAGCTGTCAGCCAGGTTTCGGCAGAAGGATTACCCATATATGCCGAATGCGGCGGGCTCATGTATCTGACGCAGGAGATACAGACCGATATTGCCGGAACCGGGAAATATAACATGGCAGAGATGAAAGGTGGAACCTTCAGTATGGTCGGAGCGCTCCCCGGGAAGACGCTTATGGGGCACAAAAGGGTCGTGAGCTACAACGTGGGAAGTTTTGTGATGGATAATGTTATAGGTAAGGCGGGTACTTCGTTCATTGGACACGAATTCCACCATTCAGAGATCGTGGATATCCCTGAAAATACGGCATTCGCCATCAAGCTTACACGGGGCACAGGTATAAAGGGCGACCTTGATGGCATGCTTGTCGGGAATACTATGGCAGCGTATGCGCACCTGCATGCAGCATCGTATACCGGGTTTGCAGGGTCGTTCGTGGATTTCATTATTTCACGTTCCGGTTTGTAAGGATAGCATAATAATAGACGTTATTAAATTAAACTGATAGAAAAATATATATTCATAACCTGTATAATTAACATAAGAGTTCAATAAACTCGCTTGAACTTAAAAACGGGGAAAAACGGTAAAAAACATTCTGGTATAGATCGCTTTTTTCATGCATCCTTGCCGGATTGCTGAAAAATTGCACTGATAATAAGGTGTTGAAGGAGCTAAAATATATGAATAATGCAATAACCGGAATAAAGACGACACGGCGCAGTTTTATTAAAGGCGCTGTGGCTCTTGGCGCTGCCGCTGCGCTTGGAGGGTATGCAGGACTTACGAAATACTCTCCCACAAATCTGTTCGTGACCGCGCGCGCGGCTGCGGCGGGAGAAGAAAAGCTTGTGAAAACCATCTGCCCCCACTGCTCTGTTGGATGCGGTACCCTCGGCAAGGTCGTGGATGGTGTGTTCGTGGGTCAGGAGGCGTGGACAGACAATCCCCTCAATCTTGGCGGCATGTGCTCCAAGGGAGCGACCATCAAGGATATAGTCGTATCTGAGAAGCGTCTTAAGTATCCGATGGAAAAGGTCGATGGCGCATGGAAGCGCATTTCATGGGATGGGGCGATAAACAAAATAACAGGCAAGATGAATGAGATCAAGGAAAAATACGGTCCCGACTCAGTAATGTTCCTTGGCTCGGCAAAGACCACGTTGCATGAGGTCTATCTCCAGCGTAAGTTCGCGGCATTCTGGGGCACAAATAACGTAGACCACCAGGCAAGGATATGCCATTCAACGACTGTTGCCGGATTGCTGAATACCTGGGGGCACGGGGCGCAGACAGATAATTACAACGACCTGCGGCATTCAAAATGCCTTTTCTTCATAGGTTCAAATGCTGCAGAAGCGCATCCTGTTGCGATGCAGCATGTATTGATCGCAAAAGAGAGGGGCGCAAAGATAGTTGTGGCGGACCCCAGATTCACAAGGACAGCATCAAAGGCAGACCTGTATATCAGGTTCCGTCCCGGCACTGATATCCCATTCATCCTTTCAATATGCAATGTCATCGTCAATAACAAATGGCACGATAAGGCTTTCATTGAGGCAAAGACGCACGGATTCGATGAATTCTGGGAAGTATGCAAAGACTATACTCCTGAAATGGCAGAGGACATCACCTGGGTACCGGCAGATAAGGTCAGAGAGTTAGCACGCATCTTTAAGGAGAACGGTCCGATGGCTATCCTGTGGTCAATGGGGGGCACCCAGCATTCAGTCGGGAGCCAGAACATCAGAAGTTACGCAATACTCCAGTTACTGCTCGGATATATAGGTAAATCAGGCGGCGGCTGCGCTGCATTAAGGGGTCATGACAACGTGCAGGGAAGCACTGACATGGGGTGTCTGGCGCACTACCTGCCAGGATATCTTGGCGTGAACTCAGAGCCTGCGTGGAAGATGTGGTGCAACATCTGGGGAATTCCATACGATGACATGATAAAGAGATTTGCTAGCAAAGACCTGATGCTCAGGAACGGAATGACAGATTCTCGCTGGTACGAAGGCGCGCTCAGGGATGACATAAACCAGCCCAATAGGATCAAAATGCTCATCGTCTGGGGGCACAGCCTGAACTCCATATCCCAGATGAAGAAAGAGAAAAAAGGACTGGAAGAACTGGAGATGATCGTGAACATCGATCCGAGAGCCACCATGGCATCATCGCTGCCGGAACGGAAGGACGGCATTATAATCCTGCCTGCTGCGACCGTGATGGAGAAGGAAGGGATGGTTGTTAATAGCGGCAGGTCGGCGCAGTGGAGATATAAGGTCATAGACCCGCTCTTTGAGAGCAAGTCCGATCTTGATATCCTGAAACTCATGGCTGATAAGCTGGGCTTCGGACAGAACTTCACATACTCCAGCGTGGATGATATCTACACAAAAGAGATATGCAGAGGTGTTCGAAGCATAGGTATGATGGGCAGGACGCCTGAGAGAATTAGGAAACACATGGAGAACAGCGGGACATTCGACCCGGAGAATTTAATGGCAAGGGGCGGGCCGAACGACGGCGAATACTATGGTCTCCCCTGGCCGTGCTGGGATGAGAAGCATCCGGGCACCCCCATTCTCTGGGATGACAGCAAACCCGTCAGCAAAGGCGGGCACGACTTCCGCGCCCTCTGGGGCGACAAGGTGCCTGATAACAAGTACAAGACGCATGTGGGTGAGAGCATGCTGAAAGCAGTCGGAGGCAAGAAGATGTACGCGAACGCAGCAGGTGTGGGATATGCCCTCGACCTGACAGGCGAGGCTGTACAGCTTGCATTGGCTGCAGGAGACCCACCTACTGGAAGGGGCAGGGCAAGGTTCTGGACATGGGATCTGACCGACCCTGTACCAAAGCACAGGGAACCTATCGAAAGTCCAAGACCAGATCTGATAACAAAATACCCCACCTACGAAGATAAGGACAAAACCTTCTACCGCGTGCCCTGCGAGTTCAAGACCGCCCAGAATCCTGAACTGGTCAAGAAGTACCCGATCATCCTTACAACAGGCAGACAGGTTGAACACATGGGCGGCGGCGCCCAGACAAGAGGAAGCAAGATACTTGTGGAGATCCAGCCGGACATGTACGTTGAGATCAATCCTTCGCTTGCCGGAAATATAGGTGTGAAGGAAGGCGAGATGGTATGGGTGGAATCCAACCAGGGCAAAGTAAAGGTCAAGGCAAAAATAACAGAACGCGTCAATGAAAAGACCGTGTTCATGCCCTATCACTGGGCAGGAGTTTTCGAAGGAGAAAGCTATGAGAACAGGTATCCTGAAGGGACTGCTGAATACGCGCTTGGCGATTCCTGCAACATTGTGACCGCCCCTGGTTACGATGAGATCACCGCGATGCAGGAGACAAAGGTCGGGCTCTGCAAAGTGTATAAGGCGCAGGGAGGTTAGAACATGCCAACGAATAAATTTTTGCTCGATACTTCAAGATGCATAAGATGCACGGGCTGCGAAGCGGCATGCAAGCAGTTCAACGAAGTGCCAAAAGGCATTCGAAGGCTTCGTGTGGTGACAATCAATGAAGGCGTGCCCGGTGAGACCAATGTCCCCATGCCGTGCATGCACTGTACGAAACCGCCGTGCCTTTCTGCCTGTCCTGTGACTGCGATATACAAGAGAGATGATGGTGTGGTGCTTGTTAACAAAGACAAATGCATAGGCTGCGGTTACTGCCTGTATGCATGTCCGTTCGGAGCGCCCCAGTTCCCGGATACCGGGCTATTCGGTTCAAAGGGCAAAATGGACAAATGTACCTTCTGCGTTGAACCTTTCAACCAGAAAGACGAAGATGGGCAGTTGATACAGCGTGAGGCAAAACCCAGGTGCGCTGCTTTCTGCGGAACTAAAGGACTGCTTGCTGGAGACATCGATGCGATAACTGAAGTGTACAAAAAGAGAATAGCTGGAAAGCTGCCGACTGGCGCAGTTCCTGATGTGGCTTAAGGTGGATCATGGTTCAGATGAATGAGAAAAAAGTCATAATGGCTTCATTAGCGATATCTTTGATGATCCTGGCTGCAGCAGTTGTTTTATTGCTATCGATAAAAACACCAGGCATAAGCAGAATTCCAGTACAAGAGATATATTCGCAGGGGATAGCTTTGAACTCCATTGTAAATTTCATCATGCCCATAGTGATCGTGCTGGCGATACTCTTCATAGCAGGACTGTCCACCTTCGGTCTGTACCACGGCGCTACCAGAGAACAGCCTGGTACAAGACCCCTTTTTATGAGGTTGCTGGATAGTTTCAGATCAAAAAGAACGGAGAAATAGATATGGCAGAAATCAAACGTTTCAGCATAAGCCAGATTGCGATCCATGCTCTTGGCGCTTTCAGCATACTAACCCTCTACATCACGGGGCTGCCAATCACATTCCCTGACCAGCTTGGCTGGATCCCTGCCCTGCTTGGAGGATATCCTGTGACAATGTTGATCCACAGGATAGCGGCCGTGGGTTTTATTGCAGCAGGAGTTTATATTGTAGTATATCACGGGATGTATGGTGCCTTTGCAGGCAGGTCGTTTTTTACCGATATATGGTTGAAGATAAAAGATATCCAGGATGCTATTAAAGACACCAAACATTTGCTTGGGCTGTCTAAGGATAAGCCCGGTTACGGGAAATACAGCTGGATAGCAAAAGCCGAATTCTGGAGCTTTTTCTCAGAAGCTGCCATATTCCTGGTAACAGGTAGCATATTATGGTTCTCATGGCAGTCCCTGGCATTCATGCCGCCCCAGTACCTGCTCTTGGCACGATATATCCATGCCGGATTTGCAGTGGTAAGCGTATGCGGTGTAGCCTTCCATTCCTACATGGTGCATTTCAATCCAGAGAATTTCCGTATAGACAGGTGCATTTTCACAGGTTCAGTACCTGAAGAAGAAGTCAAAGAAAGGTATCCCATGTGGCATGAAGAAATACAGAGAGGCGATAAGATTGATGCAGAATAAAATAAAGTATAGCGGGGCTGTTGTAGTTGCGATAATCTACATCAGCTTCATAGCTGCCGTATTGAAGATTGAGAATCCTGCAGTTCAGGTATTCGTGACCATTGGCATAAATATCGCGCTCCTCTTTGTTATCGTTAATCTGGGAGCATTACTGTACGGTATCATCACACGGAATCGAAGGGACGCTGACTGAAACAATAAAGGTGGGAGGAACTGATGAAAAATGGAGTTTTTCTATGCACATGCAGTGGAACGATCGACATTGATTTCAAGAAACTGAAGAGTATAGCAGGCGCTGATGTAATTGAAGTTCATGAAATGTTATGTCAGGAACCTGAAAAAATAAAAGAGGTCTTTGAAAGAAAAGAATTATCCCATGCTCTTGTCGCCTGTACCTCAAAGAAGGAGGTTTTCGAAGCGCTTGACCTTGATATTTCCTATATTAACCTGAGGGAGCACTGCGGCTGGGTGCACGACAGGGAGGAAGCTACGGAAAAAGCATTCGCTCTTGTAAACGCAGCGATCAATTGTCCTCAGGATGGAAGGAAGAGAATAATAGATCCGGGAAAGGATGTCCTTATTATCGGACCGGCATCACCAGGCATTCAAATAGCGCAGCACATGTCCGGGTGCGCGAACATCCGGATCCTTATAACTGAACCCTGCGACTCTGGCGCCGCTACTTACACAGGGGTCAATATATTGGCTACTAATACTGGGATCAATATTTTGACAGGCACGGTTAATAATATAGAAGGCGGTCCCGGTGATTTCAGGATAAAGATCCTGAAAAATCCTGTTTCAAGCGAGGAATGCATTTCATGCGGGAAATGCCTTGATGTCTGCCCGATAAATGCCATAGACAGGTATCCTGTTTTTTCTATAAGTGAAAATTGCGACAGGTGCGGAAAATGTTATGATATCTGCCCTGCGCAGGCTATCGACCTTGAGGATAAGATAGAGATCCTGAGAACCGGACAGGTTCTGGCTATCGGGAAAAATTCCATTTATCCTGATGAGAAAAAAGGCTTATACATCACAACTATTGGCAAGGATGTCGAAGGAACTGTCAGTATTGCCCTTCCTGCTGCAATGGAAATCATAGCGAACACTGGTGGTATAGAAAGAGATACACCTGCTAAAGCTATCCTGGAAGGCTGCGCATCAGGAAAGAGTGGTTTCCAGGGCTGCAGCCTGTGCGAAAGAGCATGTCGTCACGGCGCCATAATCCGAAAAGACGATATTATCACTTTCGATGAAATATCATGCACAGGATGCGGAGCCTGTGCTTCCGTGTGCCCACTGTCACTTTTCAGGATGGAAGATGATATTTACGGCAGGATGGAATATCTCCTCGGCGGATCTTTACCTGCGAATTTCAGGCGAACTGAAAAAACCCGCAGGATACTTATGTTTACCTGCGAACATAGCCTTCCCCTGCTTGATAAAGCAGGGGAGCAGAGATCAAAATATCCTGCAGTCCTTCCCCTTTTTGTCCCTGACCTTGCGCGGGTATCGGAAACGCATATCCTCAGGGCTTTTGACCTGGGAGCAGAAGGTGTGATAATGCTTGGATGTGATGAATGCACAGGTGATGTTAGCAAAGAAGCTTGCGGACTTGCAGGGAGGATACTTGAAGAATTCAAACCTGGCGATCGAATAAGCGTTATAAGGAATAACAATGATGTGAAAAGTTTCACAGGATATGTAAAATCTTTCAACGAACGTATCGCTCCCATACCACCTGGGAAACATAAACCGGTAAAATTAATGAACGCTTCAAACCGCCGTATCCTGCTTGAAATTATTGCGTCGTTAGCCGCTAAGACAGGCATTGCTCCCACCTCAGTTATTGAGGATACGACCGCGCCTTTTGCAGAAATTTCCATAGGCGCATCTTGCACGGTCTGCGAAGCCTGTACGTCCATGTGCCCCGCGGGCGCGCTCATAAGGGATAAAGGAAGCATAGCATCCGTATACGGAAACTGTATAGCCTGCGGGCTTTGTGAAAAGGCGTGTCCTGAAAAAGCGCTCAAAATGCAAAGGGTGCTTAATATGGAAAGACTGCGCAATGCTGCCCCGACTACTCTGTTCAAATCCGAACTTCTGGCGTGCGCTTCATGCAATAAATCCTACATGACTCAGGCTGCTTTAGACAGGATCGCAGGTTCATTTATTGAGAACGTAAGAGGCGACCTCAAACCCCAGGAGCAGGTAGAACTTATTAAAAACCAGGTAGAGCTGCTCAGATATTGTGAAAATTGCAGACCCGAAAGGGCAGTATTAAAAATGGAGATGCTGGCATGATAGATGAAGTATTCAAAGCAAGGGCGAATTTCTATGGTTTCCTGTCAAGGATGTTCGTGGAAGAGCCGCCTTTTGAACTGGCAGAAGATATTGCGGGCGGAAAATTCCAGTTCCCAAAAACCTCTTCTTTCAATCGGGATTTTTCCGACGGACTATCTCTTTTTGAGAAATTCGCAGAGGGTAATAAGGATGCAGCAGAAATTCATGAAAAGCTGTGCAGGGAATTTACCCGTCTTTTTGTCGGTCCTGTACCTGCGATGTTCCCGTATGAATCAACGTATATCGACGGTTCAATGATGGCAAAGTCACTGCTTAAAGTCAAAGAAGAATACAGGAAAGCGGAGCTTAAGAGAGCGCAGGATTATCATGAACCTGAAGACCATATTGCCATGGAACTCGGGTTTATGAGTAATCTATGCAGGAGCGGAGCAAGAGATTCCCTGAGAATGCAGAATGATTTCTTAAAAGACCATCTTTCAAAATGGGCGCCGGCATTCTGCGATGAACTATGTGAAAAAAGCAGTAATGATTTCTACAGGGGCATCGGAAAAATTACAAAGGGGTTCCTGATTTCAGAAAAGGAACTCCTGGACGAACTGCATGAAGGTAAAGATTATAGTATCAAAAACCAAAGAGATAATTGATGATCGGAACTCAAGAAATGATATTGATCCTGATTCTTGCCCTGTTTTTGTTTGGACCTTCAAAACTCCCTGAACTGGCGCGGTCCCTGGGAAAAGCGGCAGGTGAATTCAAGAGAGCGCAGAAGGAAACCGAGCTTGATATAAAAAGATTTGATGATCCGTTAAATGATAAAGATACAAAGATTCATAACCTGGCAATCGAAATGGGTATTGATGTTAAAAATAAAACCTCTGAACAACTTGTCGAGGAAATACGTTTTAAGATCAGATCGAAGGAGAAATTAGATATGAAGACAGCAGGTGTATAATATGGCTTTTGGACCGATGGAAATAGCGCTGGTAGTTGTGGTGATAATTGTTTTATTCGGTGCAAGCAAGATCCCGGAACTTGCCCGTTCGTTAGGTAAGGCAACAGGGGAGTTTAAGAAAGGACAAAAAGAGATAGAGCGCGAATTAACAGAAGTAGAAAAATCCATAAAAGAAACTCCCGCGGAAAATAAATCTTCAAAGATAAAACAAATGGCTCGCGATCTTGGGATATCGACCGAGGGCAAAACCGAGGAACAATTGCTGGAAGAAATCCAGAAAAAAATGCCTAAAGTAAAATCCGAAAATTAATCTAATAAAAAAAAAGAAAAACATCTATTTCTTCTTTGATTTCTCTTTTATCAGGAACTTCAGCAAATCCTTGCTCAGTCTGGTCTCCCTTCCCAGCCTGTCAAGCACAGCCTGTTCGGATGAACCGCCTGCCTTGAGTTCCTGCATTCGTTCAAATACCTCTGGTTTTATCTCAGAGTATTCATTTATATCTTTCCTGTGTCCCCATACATCGCCTTCAAGCAGTGAAATATCCTGCATTTCCAGGAACATCCTGGTGGAATGGGAAATCGTCTTGATATAGGAACTTGGGATATGTATTGCCTTAACATTGGGACACGCCTGCACAAGTGAAAAAATGTCCTTGTTTGACGGTCTGAATGCAAGATGGATTATTTTTTCACTCGATCCGAGCGAATTGATCTCTTCTTTTGAGCTAACTACTCTGATTCTCATAATATATTACCTCCTACTGTCACACAAAGAAAACTTATACCATCTAACCCTATAAATAATTTGCTAAAATGAAAGGATATTTCGAATAAGTGTTATTTCAAATAATGGCTTTCGTCCCTATTCCTTGCAGCAAGGTTCGCTATCCTTGCAGCAAAGGCTCCAGCCACAAACCCTGCATCTATGTTGACAACAGCCAGCACAGAGCACGACTGGAGCATAGAGAGAAGCGCAGCCTCGCCTTTACCGCCGGCGCCGTAACCAGTGGAAACCGGGACACCGATAACAGGAACATCAACAAGTCCTGCGATTATAGAAGGCAGCGTCCCCTCACGTCCTGCTGCTACAACAATGGCATCCATGCCTTCGGAGACAAGTTTGCCAAGTTCAGGGAACAGCCTGTGTATCCCTGCAACCCCCACATCATATAAAGTACTGACCTTGCAGCCCATCTCAATGGCTATCTCTTTTGCTTCTTCTGCGACCGGTATATCAGCAGTACCTGCGGAAATCACACCTACTCTGCCTCCTGTCTTTTCAGCGGGAACACCTATCACAGCTACTCGCGCGCGCTCCGACCACCTGATATCCATAGCCATATCATGTGCCAGAGAGTTCAGTGTTATGTAATGCTCATCACTTACGCGTGTGATGATAGCCCGCCCCTCGCTCTTTATCTGCGCCCTCGCTATGGAAACAACGTCATTACAGGTCTTGCAGTCAGCGATAATGGCTTCAGGTATCCCTGTGCGCTTTGCGCGGCAAATGTCCACCCTTGCCATATTGGACAAATTCTCATAGCCGTTCAACTTAACATGCCTTTCGGCTTCATTGAGACTTATCTCACCATTCTTGAATTTTTTTAGAGTGTCTGATAAATCCATATACTGAAATAAACCTGCATATAGATTACTCTTATGCATCAGGAAAATAAAAAAAAGCCCGGTAAACCCTCATAATTACCGGGCGAACGCCTTTTAATATTACGTTTTCAGTTCCTTGTCTTTAAAGTTGCAAGAAACTCCATACTCGCAGGCACGTACTTCATCCCATGTTTTGTTGATGATGCGTGTGACGCAGTCGATCTGGGAATGTTTGCATTTCATATTTTCACACGATCTGGTCAATGATTGACCCGTTAAGTGCCCCCCTTACCATGGGAACCCTGGCTTTCATACCAAATGCAGGAGAACTGCTTGCTGAAGGCATTTTCTGGCTGCCTGGACCCATTATCTGGGCTGACTTGATACCGGTCATTATAGCCATGCAGCGCACTTTACCCTCGTAATCTTTCCTTACTCTTGCTCCCCATATTACATTGGCATGGGGGTCAAGCTCATAAGTTAATGAAGATGCTATTGACTCTGCTTCGTGAAGTGACATATCAGGTCCGCCTGTGATGTGGAGCAGACATCCGGTCGCGCCGTTCGTGTCCACATCGAGAAGCGGATGGTTCAAAGCGGCTCTGACGACCTCTTTTGCCTTGTCCTGTCCTTTCGCTTCACCGACAAGCATTACAGCAAGTCCTCCGCCCTTCATTATTGCCCTGACGTCTGCATAGTCAAGATTAATGAGGGAAGGCTGTGTGATGGTTTCTGCGATCCCCTTTACGGTCTCTGATATCAACTGGTCCATAACTGAGAATGCCTGGTCAATTGGAAGATTCGGCACATAGTCAAGAAGTCTGTTATTATCCAGCACAATAACTGTATCGGCTGAGTTTCGCAGTTCGTCAAGTCCTTCTTCAGCTTTTACCATCCTTGCGCGCTCGACCCTGAACGGGCTTGTAACCATGCCGATCACTATTGCGCCCTGGTCCTTGGCAATACTGGCAACTACAGGCGCCACGCCTGTTCCGGTTCCTCCGCCCATGCCCGCTGTGACAAATACGAGGTTCGCGTCCTTGAGCACTTCTTCAAGTGTTCCGCGCGCAAGTTCGGCGGCTCTTTTCCCAACTTCAGGGAATCCGCCTGCTCCGAGACCACGGGTTATAGACTTTCCTACAAGTATCTTCTTATCTGCCTGGGTGATATCAAGATGGATCTTATCAGTGTTTATTGCGATAGTTTCCGCGCCTGCTATTCCTATGTTATAGAGACGGTTCACTGTATTGTTGCCGCCTCCGCCGCATCCGACCACAACTATCTTAGGAGTTCCAAAATCTTCAAAGTCATCAGCGGCGCTCGCTACTGACCTCTTCATCTGCTGTTCTTTTTCTGTCATTTTTAATGCGTCTTGTACAAATGATTCCATATTCATCCCCTCAATTGGTTTTAATGCTCTAATTTCAAATGCAGGAAACTTCCAGCGACTTTTGCCTGCTCCTGCGCCTTTTCGAATAATTGGATCCTGCCTGCCAGTTTCTCGCTTCTCTGATCGATTAGATCTCTTATAGCCGTCCTGATTGCTTCACTTGCGGACGGAAATTCACCCAATTCAACGAACCTGTCGATCATAATTAATTGCTGTTCCGGGAGCCTTAGTGTTACTCTTTTCATTTCCATTTTGTTATCTCCCTCTGGAAGGAGGCTTCATGGCATACGGGTGTCATGCATTTAGCAGACATCTGTATGCCATGTGTCTGACAGTAAGTCTTTCACTAAAGTATATAAACCTATCGTACCGACAAAACTTTAAGCATTGTTGCCGTGTAGAGGCTTGAAAGTGATACGATGCAGATACTGCTTATTCATTCAGATTACATAGAATACGAAACGAAGAGAAGCACGCCGGTCGCAGAGAAAATAGAAGACAGCCTTAAGAAAGGAAGGATGGAAGAGGTTTTGACGGTTTTTGTGGCTGTTGAGAAAGGCGATGAAGATAATATTGAATATACTTTACAGCAGACCATCGCTGAGATCAAAAAGGTAGCTCTGCAGGTCAAGACGGACAGGGTCATGCTTTATCCGTATGCGCATCTGAGTTCAAGCCTTGCGTCGCCAAAAGCTGCGGTAGAAGCGCTTAAGAATCTTGAGGAATTGCTTAAGAAAGCTTCGTTCGAAGTTAAACGGGCTCCATTTGGATGGTACAAATCGTTTACAATAAAATGCAAAGGACACCCTCTTTCAGAGCTTTCACGCACTATAAGACATGGCGAGCAGAAATGCGTCACCGTAGTCAGGGAGAAGGAAGAAGTGGTCTCCGAAGCGTTGAAATCAGAAGCTAAAGCCACATCTTACTGGCACATTCTCACACCTGAAGGCGAACTCCTGAAGCCCGATGATTTTGATTTTACAGGTCATGATAACCTTAAGAAATTTGTGAACTACGAGATACATAAGAGCAGGGCTGTTGATAAAATACCCCCGCATGTGGAACTCATGAGACGGCTTGAGCTTGCGGATTATGAGCCTGGCTCCGACTCCGGGAATATGCGCTTTTATCCCAAAGGCAGACTGATAAAGAGCCTGCTTGAGAACTATGTGCTTGAGGAGACGGCTAAAAAGGGAGCCATGGAAGTAGAGACGCCCATAATGTACGACATGAACCATCCAACCCTTAAGAAATACCTTGACCGCTTCCCTGCACGGCAGTACTCCATAGAGGCTGATAAGAAAATGCTTTTCCTGAGATTTGCGGCGTGCTTCGGACAGTTCCTGATGAACCACGATATGACGATATCATACCGCAGTCTCCCGTTGAAAATGGTAGAACTCACGCGATACAGCTTCAGGAAAGAGCAGAGCGGCGAGCTTGTGGGCTTGCGCCGGCTTCGCGCTTTCACCATGCCGGATATGCATACCCTGTGCAAAGATATGGATGGGGCGGTGGCTCAATTTAACGATCAATATAATATGTGCATCAACGTGCTCTCGATGATCGGGCTTTCCCTTGACGATTATGAGGTTGCCATACGTTTCACCCGGGATTTTTATGAGGAGAACAGGGATTTCATAGTGAATCTTGTGAAGACCGTGAACAAGCCGGTGCTTATCGAACTCTGGGACCAGAGGTTCTTTTATTTCGTACTTAAATTCGAATTCAACTACATCGACGCAATGAACAAAGCCAGCGCCCTCTCAACAGTACAGATAGATGTCGAGAACGCGGAGAGGTATGGTATAAAGTACATTGATTCTGATGGGGCGGAAAAAAGACCATTTATCCTCCACTGCTCGCCCAGCGGAGCGATCGAGCGGTGTATCTACGCCCTGCTTGAAAAGGCGAGCATGAATTCTGAGAAGGGCATAGTGCCAATGCTGCCTGTATGGCTGTCCCCGACTCAGGTAAGAGTTATTCCTGTTACTGAAAAGCATATGGAATACGCGCAAAAAGTGGCAGGGCAGTTAAATGGCAGGGTGGATATTGACGACAGGGAAGAAACGGTGGGAAAGAAGATCCGTGATGCAGCAAAGGAATGGGTACCTTATGTGGCAGTTGTGGGAGATGAAGAAATAGATAGCGGCGGTATTACAGTTACGGTCAGGAGCGAATCAAAGCCAGATAAGCCCCATAATATCAAAATGACTGTTGAAGACCTCAATGAAAGGATATCGAAAGATATTGCCGGATATCCATTCAAGAGACACCCGCTCTCAATGAATCTATCAGCCCGACCCAGGTTCGTATGACCTGTATATTTTCTAAAATTATGACAAAATGAGGGCTGACATTTTATAAAAAACCACTATAAACTATCCTGACCAGTAAAAACTGAAAAAAACCCTGAAAATCGTCGGTGTATATATTAAGTTATATGGATATTTTAAGTGTGAGGTGATGAGTATCATAACATCACATATCCAGACAGGTTATTCATGTATTGAACCCGTAAATCTGAATGCAAATCTATCAAGTATTGCTGCGCTGATATTTATCACTGATGTCTATCTCAAACCCGTGCGAAAGCTTTTATTACAGTAATGCGTTAGTGAGCAAAATTATTACTTCGTGATTAACGATTTAAGAGGATCAATATATGAGATGGCAAGGCAAATCAACACGCAAATACACAGGCGGTAGAGTCATAAGATCAAGAGGCAAGAAGCGGTTTGAACTCGGCGGGGACGAGGCGAACACTCATCTTGGCGAGACTATCAGGAAGATAGAGAGAACTCTGGGCGGATCAGAGAAACCACGATTATTAAGGGACGCAACTGCAATCGTAATAGACCCGAAAACAAAGACTGCAAAGAAAGTAAAGATAGAGACAGTCTCAGGAAATCCTGCGAATGTACACTATGTCAGGAGAAACATCATTACAAAGGGCGCAATTATCAAGACCGAACTCGGTCCAGCGAGAGTGACGAACAGACCGGGGCAGGAAGGCAGCATTAACGCAATCCTGGTTCCCAGTTAATATACCCGACAACTGTCGGGAACTTTTTTTTATTTTTTGACTTTCTCTATCATATCGCATGCTATTTTTGCATTCATAAGATAGTCATCCACCGAAGAAAGCATTGTACCTATCTTACCGGCTGAAAACTCGACCTTTATTGAATCCTTATCGATCTCTGTCCTTATCCCTGAAACATTATCCGGCGCGAGTGATCGTGAAATAATATCGATCATTTCCCCGGCATTTTCGCACTTTATGGTCAATTTCCCCTTTATATTCATCCCTGCTTCCCCAGTTGTTTTCCGATAACAGGGTCAAGGAACTCCAGGAATTTCTGCGCTGTCCCTTTAGGAATTGACGCGCCAGAAGCCACATTATGACCTCCGCCCATGCCCCCGACAGACGCCGCTGCTTCTCTCATGGCAAAAGCAAGGTCAAGCCCTGCATCAACCAATTTCCTTGTCCCGCGCGCTGATATCTTGATCTTGTCCTCGACATCGTTCAGTGTAACGAACGGTTTATCTGAATAGAGATAACGCGTCAGGGTCCCTGCTATCGCACCTGTTCCGCTGGTGTCTTCAAGCATTACATACCTTATATTCTGTCCTTCCTGTATCTGCGCCTGCGCCTTCCTGATCGTTTCGATTAGCTTGCGCTGGTTCTCACGCGACGTCGCCATTGCTTCTTCCAAAACTGAAACATCATGCATGCACAATGCAATGCCTATCGCCGGTTTTTCAGCATTCCCGCAGGCATTCAGGATATTCACATAATCATAAACATTGGGCACAACTTCATTGTTCAGGATAAAAATATCACCCATCAATGATTCAATAGCAGAGAAGCTTCCCTGTTTTGCAAGTTTCAGCGAGATCAATGAACAGAATTTTATTAATTGTTCCTCGCCAAGATCCTTTATCCTGCCTTTTATCCCTGCTTCATCAAGGAATGCCTTTATCTTATCCCTGTCGCCGGTGATATCAAGAAATGGGTCAATACTGTATTCCAG
>JAYTKX010000057.1:0-11532 GCA_043729865.1 Methanobacteriota archaeon | reverse complement strand
CAATTTTTCAAGGATTCTTTCAAGCCTTGAACTAAATGCATCAAATCTGATGTTCAAGTTATTTATCCCACCATTGATTTCCGGAAGAATTGATGTATCTGTTCTAATTTCTGTAAGAAGTGAGGTATCAGTTCTAATTCCCGAAGTATCAGCCTTAATATCAGTCAATAAAAAATTGCCCTTATCGAGTTTTCTTCCAATGTCGATGTCATCATCCGAGGATACCCTTGAGAATTCATCTGGGAGATCAATATCAAAAGGTAATGCTCGTTCTTTGATACCTTCAATTTCAGCACCACTCTCCTCCCCTCGTACCTTTATTGTTTGCATAAATTATCTACTACGCTATCCTCACCACAACAAAGAATCTTAACACTACCATCCTTTGCATTAAAAACCAGGCCAGGCATACCAAATGACCTTCCGATATGTTCTACAACAGACCTAAAACCAATGTCTTGTACTTTACCAGTTACAATTATGCTATGACATTTCTGCATCAATGTCTTCATTGGTATATCATAGTAGATAAATATTATGGACTCGTCATCTTTTTTCTTTTGATTGCTCTCACGATCCTCTCCCCCGCCCTCCCATCCCCGAACGGATTCTTCCACCTGTTGCCCCTTTCAAGCATGCTCCGGGAGCATCTGATTATCGCCTCAGGCTCAGTCCCGGCAAGCACATTCGACCCCACCTCAACAGTCTCAGGTCTCTCGGTATTATCCCGCAGCGTCACGCACGGTATGCCCAGGATGCAGGTCTCCTCCTGAACGCCGCCTGAATCTGTTAAAACAAGGCGCGCATTGCTTTCAAGATGTAAGAAATCAAGGAAATCAACAGGTTCGATTAATCTTATGCTACCGATAGTCTTTATCCCAAACTCCTGTATCCTTTTTCTTGAGCGCGGATGGATGGGGTATATCACTGGAATATTAAATTCCTTGCTGAGCTTTTCAAGACCCTTTAAAATTCCGGCAAACCTTACAGGGTCATCCACGTTCTCCTGCCTGTGCGCCGTGACAAGGAAATAACCCCCGGATTCGATAGCAAGCTCTTCAAGAGTTTTTCTCTCGTTTGCGATTTTCAGGTTTTGATGGACGGCATCCACAATTGTATTCCCGGTAACGAATATCCTGCTCACAGGTATGCCTTCGCCCAGCAATATGTTTTTGGCTTTTTCAGTGGGCGCAAAAAGGTAATCGGAAGAGTGGTCAGCCAGTACCCTGTTTATCTCCTCAGGCATCCGCCTGTCATAGCTGCGCAAGCCTGCCTCCACATGCCCGACCTTGATCCCCAGCTTAACAGCAGCAAGCGCACCCGCAAGCACGGTGTTCGTATCTCCCTGCACCAGCACAACCTCTGGTTTTTCTTCCATCAGCACCTTCTCGATCCCTGCGAGCATCTTCCCTGTCTGCTCCCCATGCGCCCCCGAACCCGCCTCCAGGTTATATCTCGCCTCAGGCAGCCCCAACTGCTCGAAGAACACCCTGTCCATGTTGTACGAATAATGCTGCCCCGTATGCAGAATGAAAAATTCGATACCCCTTTTCTCGCATTCCCTTATCACAGGGGACATTTTAATTATCTCGGGGCGCGTGCCGAGGATTATCGAGATGCTAATGTTTCATCATCTCCATATCAGGGATCATCATAATATTTTCTTCTGAATATTTCATGTTCTTATAAAAATCTTCCAGCATTTCCAGGAGCTCCGAATAACTTCAATTACTTACAGGTAGAAGCCATCCTGGATTCCCTGATAAGTCTTGACATCGAATGCAATATTATCCCGGTAAACACCATAAAAGTACCGACCAGCGTAAGCAATATCATCAGCAGCGTAGGTCCAAAATTAAGGCTCCCTCCAAGATAGAACCTTTGCAGGAAGCTCAATCCCATTCCGATCCCCAGTACAGCCAGCACAATTCCCGGCAGCGTAAAATAATACAGCGGTCTGTTAAGTTCCATGTCATGCAGTACTTTCGCCAGCACCTTTAACCCGTGGATCATCGGATTCTCTGATGAGCAATCAACATCATACCTCACACCGACCTCCACCTCTTTCACCTTCAATCCCGCATTCACCGCATCCATCAGCATCTCGCTCTCTATAGCCAGCCCGTTCGACCTGAACATGAAAGCCGGGATCGTATGCGCAGCGAAAGCCCTGAAACCGCTCTGTGTATCTGTGATCTTAAGCCCGCTGTTCAGGTTGGTGGCAATATCAAGCATGTTTTGCCCTATGCGGCGGTAAAAAGGCGTGTTCTTCCCGTTGCCGTTGATATACCGGCTGCCGTTCACCATGTCAGCCTCGCCTGCAAGGATGGGCGCCACTAGTTTAGGTATTTCCTCAGGGTCGTGCTGTCCATCTGTATCCATGGTCACTATAACCCTGGTCCCCTTCCTTGAAGCTTCTTCAAAACCAGTTTTTAACGCAGCGCCTTTGCCTTTGTTGAAAGGATGACTGATAACTTCGGCGCCTGCGAGTTTTGCCATCTCAGCCGTGCGGTCGCTGCTGCCGTCGTCAACGACGATGACACGGTCGGCATGCTGCCGCGCATGAAGCACCATGCTGCCTATAGATACCTCTTCGTCATATGCAGGAAGTATTGCGAGGATCTCACCGCTCATGCTTACGCACTCCCCGGCATCTTTTCAATTATTTGATCTTCAATTTTATTATCAGGAAATTCCCACATAACCCATTTTAAATATGTGCTGATTGTATATAAATCTTCTCTAAATTATTAAATAATGCAAATAATTATAATGATAATGATGAACGCTTGAATAGATTGGAACACAGGCATTCATTCATGGACGCGATCATAGCCTCTTTCCTATGCCCCTCTTAGCAATTCAGCAGGGTTCATCCTGCTTATCTTCATCGATGCAATAAAACTGGTCAGAAGTCCGATAATAAATGCGATGGCAAATCCGGTATAAAGGTAATCCGTTCGCAATATCACCAGTCCATCAAATCCCATGTATGCATAGATCATGTCATTCATTAATGATGCCAGGGGTATGCTGGCGAGCACTCCCACGGCGCCCCCCATGAGACCTGTAATGAGCCCCTCAGTCCCTATGCTCTTGAATATCGACCAGCGGGAAAAGCCCATCACCTGCAGGATCGCTATCTCCTTCTTTTTTTCATTGAGGGATAAGAGCATAGTGTTTACTGCCAGCATAGTTCCCATGATCACTGCAAGAACAACTATGGAACCTGCGCTGGCAAGGGGTAGAGCATTTTGTTTAATGGCTTTTTTCAGGTATTCCTGGTTCGTGCTGACAGTATACTGGGGATATTTTTGCGCCAGCTCTTTTTGGATAGCATATGCCCTGGCTGGATCTTTGAGACGGATTATCATCATAGTCACGCTATCGAAATACTTGTTTCCCGTTATATCCTGCAATTCCGACAGGTACATAATGACCATCGGACTGGAGCTGAACCTGGAAAGGGAGTCCGTAAACCCGGTTATGTTGAATTTCTGCGCATTTGCCTCGGTTACGGTTTTACCTATGTGGATGGTATCCCCGACATTGACCTTCAGGAGACTGGCAGTTCTGCTGTCTATCAGGACTTCTTTCCTCCATTTCCCGTCGTATCTGCTCTTGTTATAATGCTCATCCCTTGTTAGGTCCCTGCCCCGGATGATGGTCACCATCGACCCGTTTGATCCCTCCAGACCGAGCGCAATAACAGCCCTGGGTTCTGAACCCTCCTTGAATGCATAGACCATTTCTGTGAGCATGGGTGTCGCCAGGTTGACCTCCTTATTTTTCCTCAGTTCCCCTGCGAACGTGTGTGCATCCGTTATCCTGGATTCCCGGGTTCCCATGTATTGTGATTGGAGGTCTGAAGATCTCCCCGTGATCCACAGGTGAATACTGCTTTGTTCCAGTATTTTCCCACCAGTAGTAAGAAGTCCGTTCCCTATGGATGCAAGAAGAATTATGGAAATGACCGCGAATGCAACTCCAAGGATAGTGAGGATCGTCCTGATTTTGTTTCTTTTCAGGTTTTTTATTGCAAGCATGGTCACTCTCTATCTAAGTCCGTATTATACTATTCCCAGAGGTATAAGCCCGAACAGGAAAATGTTTATCATTCCATGGGTAAGGGCAATAAAAGTCAGGCTTCTTGTTTTCTGGAAAAGGTAGCCTATGAGAAAGCCGGCGGAAGTCGTGAACATGATCTCGTATATTGTTCCATAGCCTGAGTGCATTGCTCCGAATAAAAGGCTTGCTAATATCAGTCCGCTGCTCATGCCAACTGTTTGTTCCAGACGGGTCTGGACAATGCTTCGGAATAGGAGTTCTTCAGCAAGCCCGGTAAAAACTATCATTATCCCGGCGAAAATAAAGAAGTTCTGCAGAGTGGGTACTCCTATCAGACTTTCCACATTTATGGTGTTATATTCAATTTTGCCGAGGATCAAACCAAGGATCATAGACGCAGGTATGTATATGTGCAGTTTTTCAAATGATAAACCCAGCTCCTGTTTTGTAAAACCCTGGTTTTTTGCCACATAGTACATGGAGATGAATATTGGACCATATACGAGGGGAAAGACATAGAGGGTCATGGTAAAAAAGATGGGCATGGTTGTATTAAGGATCCGAAAGAGGGGAAGGAGTGCCAGTACCTGAAACAGGTTGGAGGTTTCAGGTTCCCGGGCGCGGTAAGCTGTAAGGGAAAGCGCAATAAGGGTTATGATATGGATGCCAATACCATATTTTGAATATTTAAAAAATATGAAGGCTTCAGCTATCAATATTGCTGCTACGGGGAACAGGACGGCTGGCTTTATTTTCATATTCAAGCTATCCTTCGGTCTTGTTCGTTGTTTCCATTTCCCGCGTGGAGTTTACCCACAGGTGCGTCTCTCTGTAAGGTGTTTCCATATCTTCCCGGTACAGGAGGAACTCGAGTTTCAGGTTTGCGCCTGTACTGTTTATCGAAAAGCTGACAGGTTCTTCCCATGTCTGGTTGTGGGATAGCTGGATCTTTCGCTCCATGAAAGTATCGTTCTTTATCTGTGCAAAAAGCGTGTAATTGATAACTGAATATTCGTGGTTGATGACTCCGACTATAATGTTGATCGGTGTCCCGGGATGGACATCCTTCGGGTAATCAGCAGCTTTTCCCTCTGGACCCAGGATATAGAATTCGGTAAACTTCTCACCCTGTTTAGGGGTTACTATGACATATGCGACCATGACCAGGGATGCAATTATGGAAAGGATAAGTATGACCGTGAGTATCCGGTCTATTCTGTTCTCAGGTCTTCTGAATTCTTCCTTTATGCCCAGCAGTGCAGCTTTCAAAGGAACTTCAAATCGTTCATCCCGGGGGAGTTCAAGACGCCTGACATGAGCGATCATAAGTAATGACAGGCTGAAAAGTATCAGGGTGCTCAATATCGGTCCAAAGCGTATGCCCCATGGGGTGAAATTCAATCCCAATCCGAGCAGGGGTACCACGGCGATGCTGAGACCGAAACTCAGGGCTGCGCGTTCAATGCCGTCAAGGTCGTCCTTCCCGGGGAATAGAGCTGCGATCAGGACATAACCCGGGATAAAAAGCATCAGGGGAATGCCAAGTATTGTCCTGATAATGGTTTTATCCAGCGGCGGTATCGTCAGGAATATGGTAGTCAAGAAGAGATAAATTATTATCAGTCTCAAGTCCAGCGGAGGTTCTTCAAAAGCGTGAGTTCTCATAAGTTATCCCGGCGCATCCACAACGTCTATGCGCCATGTAATAATTACCGGGATCAATCCGGAAAATATGCCGGCAGCAAGAGCAAGTCCCGCGCCGGTAAGCTGAAGCAGGGGATTAACAGCAGCCACCTGTCCCACTTCGAAAAAACGGTAAGCTGCCATATTCAGCGCTCTTTCTCCAAGGCTGCTCAGTATTATTCCAAAAATTGCGCCAAGAATAGAAAGTATAATGGATTCGTAAAGTACGATCTTCATTATGGAGCGACGGGATATACCAATAGCCCGCATCATCGCGAATTCCCTGCGCTTCTCGTTTATGGAAAGCATCATGGTGCTGCTGATAAACAGTACTGCGATAAGCATGGATACAGCCGAAACAGCGATTGCAGTTGCCAGTATCTTTTTGTCGCTGACAATACTGTAAGCCTGGTACTCGGCGCTGCTAAGTACCATTGCATCGGGAAAGAGTTCCTTAAGAAATGGAAGTGCATCATTCCCACGGGCGATTATGTAATTAGCCCGGTCTTCCCTGAGGTTGCCTGTCAGATCCTGCAGCTCTGAGAGATGGAGCACTGCGACCGGGTTGCCAGAATATTCTGCTGCTGATATCACTCCTACCACCCTGAAAGAGTTATTGAGGCTGCTGCTTGAGGCTCCAAGATGCAGTTGATCACCAGGCTTCACTCCCATAAGCTCTGCGGTCATCTCATTAATAACAACCTCGCCACTCCTTCCCATTCCTTTAAAATACGCATCTCCGGGAGTTAGATCGGACATGGAAGCGGGTAAGGCATCAACGCTTCCGGGAATAATTCCAACTCCCATGATGACCTTTGGGCTTCCGGAGGAGGAGGCATAAAGCAGCCGGTTCAACACAGGCGTGGCGCCTTTGATATCGGGATTGGAGATGATCTTATCAACACTTTGATGTACTTCTCCCAGCATCGTTTTCTCAGAATTGGATACAAGGTCTGTTACGCTTGAATCCTGTGGTATGACCCAGTAATCCACCTCCGTTTCATACATCATGGCAGCCCCCTGTTTCAAACCCACCCCCACGGAAACAAGCAGTATTGCCATTGAAACTGCAATAGCGATAGCCAGCGCTGTGAAAAATGTCCGCCCTTTCCTGCGTAAAAGCCCGAGGAGAGCGATCTTAGCGTACATCGCTGACTATCCTCCCATCCTGCAGCTTTATTACCCTCGTGGCATACCGGGCGACTGCATCGTCATGAGTGACCACTATTATCGTCTTTTTGTATTCACTGTTGATCTGCGTGAGGATTTCAAGTATCTTTTTCCCGTTGGCGCTGTCCAGTTCACCTGTGGGCTCGTCTGCAAGTATTATTGGGGGATCATTTGCAAGGGCTCTTGCGACTGCCACCCTTTGCTGTTCCCCGCCGCTGAGCTGCCCCGGCATGTGTTTAGCCCTTTCGCTCAAACCCACTGCGCCCAGCAGTTCAGTGATCCGTTTCCTGCGCGTTTCTTTTGGGAAACCCGCTTCCTTCATGGGCAGTTCTATATTTTCATAGGCAGAAAGGGTGGGAAGAAGGTAAAATTGCTGGAACACGAAACCAATTTCATGCAGCCTGAGTCTGGTCAGGGCATTTTCGTTCATTCTACTTACATCCATGTCCTTAATGATCACTTTGCCTCCTGTCGGTGTGTCTATGCAGCCCAGGATATGTAGCAGTGTTGACTTGCCAGAGCCGCTTGCACCGGTTATGGCAACAAATTCCCCTATCTCAATTGATAGATCAATATTATCAAGAGCTTGAATGCGGGTTTCATCCAGCCTGTAGGTCTTAGATAGCCCCACGGTTTTTATCAATGGCATGTCAGCTCCTTAATTTCTTGAATACTATAATAATAAATCCCAAAATTATGAATGCAATTATCAATGGAACGGGATATACAGGTGTTAAGGTGGTTACGGGTGTTGAGGAATTTACGGAAGTTGGGTTTGCAGCCAGCGTGGGAATTTCAGTTATATTTATTGTGCTTCCACCTGAAATCCCGATGAGCTCGGGATAACCAAGTATCATATTGCCAGATGCTATGGCTGCGTATAGGGAATATCTACCGTATGCACTGGCAGGTATATTTATTCCAGTCTCATATTCACCTTCTCTTGTGCGGTTAACAGCAGATTCGATACTGCTGCTGTTCCTTGCCAGCACTACTTTCACGGACAGGTTGGTATCCGGTTCAACCTCGACTTTTACTCGCAGTATTCCGCCTGGTGCGACAATAGTTTTGGCTGGTATCACGGACATTTCATATCGGGAAAAAACCACTGGCTTAATAGCTTTTGCCTCTCCCTGGTAAAATACCGCAAAGGCATAGGTACCTGGCGTGGTAACCACATTGTCAGGCATAGTCACTTCGGCTTTTCCCTCGGTATAGTACACCATGTGGTTCCAAAGGAAATTTTTGTCCTTATCAAGAAGCGAGATCTGGAAGCTGTTGATATCTGTGACATTAATGCTGATGTTGACGGGCTCACCAAGGATATAAGCCCCGATATCCTTTATTTCATGATTTTGACTTTGATAGGTTATTGTCCTGTCCGGGGTATCAATAGTTTTATCAATAGATATCGTGGTGGCTGCGGAAGAAGGGACGCTCAGAAGAAGAATAACGAGAACTACAGCCGTTATTATGTTCAACCATTTGTTAAATGATCCCGATCTTGAAAGCCTCATGTAATGCCTTTTTTAACGTCTTTTCTTTTACATACGTGATAATACTATCGTTATAGTGCACTCTCCAACCTGGTCAAAATTTCAAAAATGAATAGGTTTATATTAGTTAAAGGATTGAATGGATGACAGTGGTATGATGCTTTCAAGTACAATAGCCAGCAGTTCGGCAGGGATTATATCAGCAACATCGACCATAGGCGCTCCGCAGCTTGCAGTCCTTGGCGTTGTAACACTCATTATACTGCTGTCCTTGAAGGAAATCCTTTCAGCCTCGAAGTCATGGAACAAAGATCTCGCTTCTTCTCTGGATATGAGCATTTTACCGCTGTTGCTGGCTTTTTTCGCTATCGTGGCTTTCAAGGTGCTGGATATAATAAAATGAATAATCAATATCTGCGGTCAATCTTAATATCTTCAATCTTAATGATAGTGGTGCTGATGCCTGTTCAGGCTCAGGGTCGAAATATAGAATTAGATATAGAGCCGCATAACACATTTATTAATTCCAGTCCCGAATATCATGCCAGCATGGAAGTGGATAGCACCCCTCGCGAGGGATCTGCATACAATGCGTCTGCCGTTGTGTACATAAAATAGATCCAATAGATCCAAAAAGATTAGCATTCCGCTATCATTTGAAACAGTGGACATCTTTGTGATAATTATTTATGATAATGAGCACAATTATTATTATACTCATTATTAAAATTTTAAAGATGCGATACATTTATATACAAATACAAACGTTTACTTGTTAAGGGTGGTGTAGAAATTATGCTTTCAAGTACAATAATCAGCAGTTCGGCGGGGATCATCTCGGCAACATCAACTATAAGTGCGCCTCAACTTGGTATTCTTGGCGTGGTAACACTCATTATACTTTTATCCTTAAAGGAAATCCTTTCAGCCTCTAAGTCCTGGAACAAAGATCTCGCTTCTTCCCTGGACATGAGCATTTTACCGCTGTTGCTGGCTTTTTTCGCTATCGTGACTTTCAAGGTGATGGAGATAATAATATGAATAACAAATCTCTGCGGTCGGTTTTAGTATCTCTGGTTTTATTCACGATCTTAGCAATGGTAATATTGATCCCGGCTCAGGCTGATGCGGACGATATTAAAATTAGCATAAAGCCATCCAGTACGATCGTTAATTCAACTGATGACGTATACAGCGCCACGATGGAACCAAAAAGCGATGCCCCGTCTGGCGGATTTTATTTCCTGAATGTGACGATACCTGCTCGATACAATTTTACACTACCGGCTGCCGGCAAAACAGTTGGAAATTATACTATGTTTAACAAGACGGCAGATAAAAATCAAATAATAATCAACATAACTTCTAACAATCCAACTACTGAAACTGTTGATGTAAACTATTCAACTGATTATGGTCTGACCTATAGTACAAGTACAGACCACCCTATAACGAACATTGTAATCGGAGATTCCAATCTTAAAATAACCAAGCCGACATTCACTACCCCTGGTTACCTTAATCTTTCTCTTGGGGGAACAGCAGGTCCCATAAAACGACACAATAAAGTTAACATAAAGCTGGCTAATTATATACTAAAGAACCCCAATACAACAGGTGATTATGTCTGGTATCTTGAAGCAAAGAACAATCTAACAGTAACAGGTACTCCTTACACTGATTATGATGTCGTGAAAATTAAGAATGGCTCATCAAAAGTTGTTGTTAAGCCTATTTTGGATGCAAATAATCCCGCAGAAGCAAATTTGTCGCTGCCGTCTGGCGATCTAAAAGTGAAAATAACCACACCGCATGGAGTTAACGTTACCGATCTTGTAATAACTTTACGAAATTTCACCGAGGATCCAATAGATAAGAAAACGGGCGTGGAATCCCTCTTAAGATTTATGTTCATAGGGATAGATGCCCCGGCTCTAAGTGATGTTTCATTCAATGCAACGATCACGGTGAATTATAGTTCTGCGTTGCCCCTCACTATTCCTGAAGCAAATCTAAGGCTTTACAGATTCAATGATTCAAATGATGCATGGGAACCCACTATCCATTGCGGTGTCGATATTGTAAATAAAACCGTGTGCGGCAATACTACTGGTTTCAGTACCTTCGCTGTCATGGGCGCAACGCCATCACAGCCATCATCAGACGGCAGCGGAAGCAGCACGGGCGGCGGCGGAGTTACAACATCAGAGCCAATCCAGAATATTGTGAAACATGAAACAAGAGACTGTAATGTTTTATCTGCCAAGCCTTCCTCGTGCAAGTTCAGCGTTCCGGAACACTGGGTATCTGAACTTGTAGTCACAGGTAAAGAGAATGAGCTGGTTACCTTCAGAATAGAAGCTCTCAAAGGACTATCCTCGAAAGTCCCCGTACCAGCGCCGGGCACGCAATACCTGAATATATGGCCAGGTTCAAAGAGGATTCAGGAAGCTCTCATCCGGTTCAGGATTGAGAACTCATGGATCGTATCAGAAGGGCTCACCTCCGAGAACCTGCGTATGTACAGATGGGATGGAACGAAATGGAATGAACTTGAGACCAGGGTGTTATCAAAAGACGCATCTGCAACGAACTTTGAAGCAAAGACTGATGGTTTCACGTACTTTGCAATAACCGGAGTGAAGACTGCTGCACCACAGGTTGCTATGACTACGGCAGCTCCAACTGCCACAGCGCCAGGTGGGAAACCATCAGCCACCGCGATAGCGCCCCCGGTAGCACAGCAGCCAATCTCACTGGTATATATCATTATACTGATAGGGGTTATTGCTGTAGTGGCATATCTGTACGCGCAGACACGTAAAAAGAAGTAGAAAAGCAAGCTGCACAGAAGGTAAGACTTCTGTCTTAAAATAATGTTAGTGTCCATTGATATTTGAGGTAATGTAAAAACCTCACCGCAAAGAGCGCAAAGTTCGCAAAGAAAACGATAACAACGAACTCAAAACGAACTCCGGTTGCGTGAGTTCGTATAGAGTTCGTACGAGTTCGTTGTTAATTTTTTTCTAATTGTATCTTTCATCTCCATGTCTTTCTATTCCGGATAACTCCTTCGCAAGCCCCATGATCTCCCTGGAAGGTCCACTCCCGGCGG
>JAYTKX010000056.1:0-25468 GCA_043729865.1 Methanobacteriota archaeon | reverse complement strand
ATAAATGAGCATAACACCCGCCTTGAAGCAATCCTTGAAAAGTTAGTCGATAAAGCCTGAGATTACTGCTCATTAAAATATAGAAGTATATTATTTAATTATTTTTAAATATTTAAACTATTTTCATAAGCGAATGAGATAAAAATTATAAATGCTCTGATTACCCTATCCTAACATTCTAAAAAATGGTAATAATACGTTTTGATTCTCTCCCTGTAAGTAAAAAGCTTTAACGGTCTGGGTGGCTATTTTGCTACGCGATATATCTCTGTAGCGCCCCTGTAAACTTTTTCGAAATAAGAAGTGTTTTCGAATTTTTGGATTCCCTGTTGCTTGTATTTTCCCAGTTCCTTATTCCCGACATAAACATAGGATACATTGTATTTCCGCAGCAGCACGATAGCTTCTTTATTATCCTCTGTATCATAAATGATATCAACGTCCCTGATGCGAGCCGATATCTCGCCCCAATTGTTCCTGAGCACATATTCATGCCCCGCCCAACCCACAACAGTCGGTATCCCTGTGAATGCCGAAATCCGCGAGTAATCCTCGTAACTCACACCTGGAGCCTCAAGTATTACCTGAGTCCCATTAAGGTTCCTCCCTACCCAGACTATGGCGTCATAATCGCCGTAGTCCGCCTTTTTCAGAAATGCTATCCCGTCAAGGCTGACGCCTCCGCCAAATTCTCCGGTCCTTGCAAATGTGCCTGTAAATAGATAAAGGGAATTGAGCACGAGAAGTATCGATAAAATAATAAGCACAACCTTTTTCATTCTGTATTTTTTGTCAATTATATCATAAAAAGCATAAGCTGACGCTATGCTAAAGAGAAGCCACACCTGGTTATAATATTTAAAAACAGTGTTGAACCTCTCGTCAGCACCGGAGAAAAGGTCGTCAAAATAGAACAATTCGCAGAACACAAGAATGGAAAGACCGAGGGCTATCATGACCGAGATAAAGAGCCTGTTCGTGTCGTTTTTCCTGTAAAAAAAGTATATGCCCATGCAGGTCAGGGAAGCCAGGGGTACAAATACAGCAAGGGTTTGAAAATTTGGAACAAAATATAATGCAACAGACGCTGCCGAAAGGGCAGCCAGTATCCTATTCTTATATCTGAATTCAGGGATATGGATCAACAGGAACGAGACTATCAGGAATAAGAACAGGTCGTATATTACCAGAAAATTTAGCAGCCCTGTCCTTGTGATTACGGGTTTTATTCCCTGTATGCTTGAAGAGTGAAAATCGATAAAGAAAAATGTGAACATCAAGAGTCCAAGTATGGGAACTGCAATAACAATGCCCGATCGTTTTAATAAATCCCTGAATATTTCTCCGGGCTTGTTTCCTTCAAGCTTCCATGGCTGGATCAGCAGCACAATGATAAAAAGTGCGGAATACGTGACATAATCCCACGAATTGAACACGAAAAGCGAGCCCAAAGCAAGGCTCAGTAAGAGGATGGATGTTTTCGGAAGTTTCTTTGAGATATACAGGTTAAATATTAACGTAATAGCCAGCAGCACGAAGGGAATAGCTATGACATGAGCATGCAGGTCGCCGAATATGAAGCTGAAATACGGGAATTCATTGGCTGTGTTCGGGATTATTCGTGTCGGTCCCCAGTAATCCATTATACCGGGCACGTTCCCCCAGGGACTTGTGGTCATGTTGAGCGCATGGGCGGATATTACCCCGGCAGGGTACAGGTTGCCAGCGAATACCAGCAGGAATAATGCTGCAATGCCTCCTTTTTTATCACCGGTCAGATTATAGCCCAGCCCGAAGGCAGCAACTGCCGCAAGCGCTGGCAAAAGGGACATTCCCAGATTATATGCTATATTTGACGGGATCCCGATAAGTTTCGTGAGAGTGGCGATCGTAAATGAGCCGAAATAATAGTACATATCTATTTTGTAACCTGAAAGCCATGAATCATGCGGGGGAAGACTTGTGCTTTTCAGGATAGAATTGAGGACCATGAAGTCACTGACCTTCTCTCCATCGTGTATCTCCGGATTGTAAGCTCTTATGATCAGGAATAGCAGGAACACAGCGCCAAAAATCAATTCGTTCCTGAACAGCAACTTCCTGTCAATCGTGGGTTTTGTCTTTGCATAGATGACGGCAGAAAAAACGCATAACAGCAATAAAGAAAACATTATCTCGTTCCTGCTGTAACCCAGGGCATACGACAGAACCCAGGAAACGTAAGCAAGAAGCAGTATGCCAAGGATCTTTGAGACCGAATATCCGCGGTCTGGAAGGTTTCGGCAGACATTCACTGTGAGCGGCAGTGAAATTATCCCGAGAAATACTATCAGCAGGTACCACTGGGCTGCAAACAATAACTCAGACAGCAATCCAAATCCCATAACCACACCCCATTTCTATTTTCCTTGTTTTTGCCATACGAACTCATACCACAACCTGAATATCTGTGAGCCCATTCCGAAAACATCCTTTACTAAATTAACTTTTGTGGTGCCCCCGTGTTTCCATTCTACGGGGAATTCCCTGACCTTGAATCCTGCGCGCTGTGCTCGTACAAATAATTCCGTGTCCCAGAACCAGTGCGTATCTTTTACAGTATCCATTATCTTAAAAAGCGAGCTGCGCCTGAATGCTTTGAATCCGCACTGGTGGTCATAGAGTTTTGAGCCGAGCATGGTTCTCGTGAGAAAATTAAATCCTTTGCTCGCTAATCCCCTCTTGAAAGGTCTTTTGACGTTGCTCCGGGGAAGCATGCGGGAGCCTGTGGCGAAATCATAGCCGTCCCGGATGTACCGGATAAGTTCTTTCAGGTGCCTCATATCGGTTGCAAGATCTACATCGATGTAACCAAGTATCTCTCCTTTTGACGCTTTGAAAGCGCGGTTCAGGGCGCGTCCCCTTCCCTGCCTTTTGTCTGAATGAAGGTGCACCACAAAATCATATTTTTTTGCCAGGGTCTCTGATATCCTGTCTGTGCCGTCCCTGCTTCCGTCCTCTGCTATGATTATCTCAAAAGATGATGCGAATTCGCGAAGAGCAGCGGCTGTTCTTTCTACTGTGCTTTCAATTCTTGCAGCTTCATTGTATGCTGGAAGAACGATTGAAACTTCGACTATTGTATTGCCTCCTTCGTATGCCTGGTTTTTTTTGCTCAGCTTATACTTTATTTTCAGATAATTATATGTTTCTTATATTCCATAGTATCCAATTTTATTCAGCAATGCGAATTGAAACGGTCTCTCATTTAAAGGGTTGTCAAAAAGTTTGGTGTTGGGGGGCTATCATGAAATATTTGGAAATAAGAAACCGCAGGGTTTCGGCCTTGATGAACGCAGATTTATGATAGCGTATCTGCGTTCATCGGCGTCATGCCCGCCGCTATGCAAAGAAATCAACTTATCTATTTCTCAGTCTTTACCCAGTTCCCTGTGCAGCTTTACCACATCGCCAATAACCGTAATTGCAGGCGCCTTCACTTTTCGCTTTTTGCAAAGACCGACGATATCTGCAAGCGTTCCTACTGTAACCCTCTGGTCAGGGCGCGTTCCGCGCTCGATCACAGCAACAGGTGTATCAATGGATTTCCCGTACTTGATAAGCTCTTTCACATTGCGTTCAAGCATGCTCACGCCCATAAGGATTACAAGCGTCCCCTCAAAGCGGGCAAGCAGTTCCCAATCAAGACCTGTCTCATCCTTTGTAGGGTCCTCGTGGCCTGTGATAAAGGTAACCATTGAGGCATAATCGCGGTGGGTAACAGGAATTCCCGCATAAGCAGGTACAGCGATGGCTGAAGTGATGCCAGGTACTATCTCGACCTCAATACCATCCTTTACAAGCACTTCGGCTTCCTCGCCCCCGCGTCCGAAAAGATAGGGATCTCCGCCTTTGAGCCTTACCACTAATTTTCCTTCTTTTGCCCTCTTTACCAGAAGTTCGTTTATCTGCCACTGGGAAAGCTTGTGGTTCCCTGCATATTTTCCTACATCTATCTTCTCGGCGGTTTCAGGAAGCATGTCAAGAATTGCCTTGCCGGGAAGCTGGTCATAAAGGATGACCTCTGCGTTCTCGATAAGGCGCTTTGCTTTGATCGTCAACAGTTCAGGGTCACCAGGACCTGAGCCTACAAGATATACTTTACCTGTCATTATTTCCTCGTTTTGCTGCGAACATTTTGACCGCCTCGTCAACGAGTGTGCCGCCGCCTTTTTGTTTGAGCTCGTTCCCGATGCGCTCTGCTTCCTTTTCATAATCTGCAGGGTTTATAAATTCATCTATTTTTACGCAGCGTTTTCCATCCACTGAGAGAACTTCGGTTCGCACATGTATCTGATTTCCCTCTGTTTGTGCAAAAGCCCCGATGGGTACAAGACATCCGCCCCTAAGTATCCCGATTATTATCCGTTCGATCCGCGTTTCGATCCGTGTAAGATCGTCGTCCAGTATTTTAACAGCCGCTTCTGCTGCCAAATCCTTTCTTGTGACTATGACCACTGTGCCCTGGTTCGCTGACGGAACAAAGTCATCAGGGTTAAGTCTCTCACCTGGCAGGTCCCATTTCATGCGCTCAAGCCCTGCCTCTGCCATGAATATGCCGTCATACTGTCCTTCTTTGAGTTTCCGAAGGCGCGTATCTATGTTCCCTCTCAGCTCTTTTGTGAGAAGGTCAGGTCTGGAACGCAAAAGCTGCGACCTGCGCCTGAGGCTTGTAGTGCCTATGGTCGCCCCCTGCGGCAAGTCTTTTAATTTGGTGTTATTGCGCGTGAGCAGGAAATCGTATGGCGAATCCCGTTTCATGACTGCTGCTATCGTGAGTTCAGCCGGGCGCTCGGTAGGTACATCCTTCATGCTGTGGACTGCGATATCGATCTTACCCGCCAGCATCGAATCATCTATTTCGCGGACGAATACACCGAACCCCTGCACTTCATGAAGCGGTCTGTCAGTGAAGGTATCGCCGCTTGTCTTGATGATCTTTAACTCTGTGTTTATGCCTTTTCTTGCAAGCAGATCTTTTACAAGGTTTGCCTGCGCCAGGGCGAGTTTACTGCCTCTTGTTCCTATCCTGAATGGCGACTTGTTCATTTCAGGTTCCTTTGATAAGCCTGTACGGTCTTATCTATATCGTCCTTAGAATGGGCAAGCGATAAAAAGTTGGTCTCATACTGCGATGGAGGGAGAAAGACGCCGTCAGAGAGCATTTTCCTGAAGAACACATTGAACTTTTCTTTATCGCATTTCAGGGCTTCCTGGTAATTATATGGCATATCGCCGAAGAACACCTTGAACATGCTTGAAATGCCGCTCACGTTATAATCAAGCCCCAGGTCGCTGATAACATCGGAAAGGGCTTTTCGCATGGCATCGCCTTTTCTGTTCACGATCTCATGGACTTTTTCCTTCTTCAGCGCGCTGATGACAGCAAGACCAGCAGTCATCGAAACCGGACTGCCGTTGAACGTGCCTGCCTGATAGACAGGTCCGGCTGGTGAGATGTTCTCCATTATCTCGCGTTTTCCGCCGATGACGCCGATATGAAATCCTCCGCCCAGGATCTTGCCGAGCGTTGTCATGTCCGCAGTGACGCCGTAATACTCCTGGGCGCCGCCCATGGCGAGCCTGAATCCTGTAATGACCTCGTCGAAAATGAGCACGACATCATTTTCTTCTGTCACTTTGCGTACATCTTCGAGATATCCTTTTTTTGGGAGGATGGGACCGATATTCCCGAGCACAGGCTCAATGATAACAGCAGCCACATCGTCTTTGTAAGTTCTTATGGCATCTGTCATCGCTTCAATATCATTATAGGGTACTTGAAGCGTGTTTTTCGTGAAGTCAGCAGGCACGCCCGCCGAGTCCGGAATGCCAAGAGTAGTAGCGCCCGACCCCGCTTTTACGAGAACCGCATCATGGGCGCCGTGGAAGCCGCCTTCAATTTTTATGAACTTGTTCTTTTTCGTGAATCCCCTTGCAGCGCGAAGCGCTCCCATCGTAGCTTCAGTTCCCGTGGATACAAAGCGCGTCATTTCAATGCCCGGATACAGCGCGATTATTTCCCTGGCAAGCTTTACTTCAAGCTCTGTGGGCGTGCCGTATAACCAGCCGTCAGAAAGCTGTTTTATTACCGCTTCCCTGATCGCGGTATGGTTGTGACCAAGGAGCAGGGGTCCATATCCCATGACGTAATCAATATATTCGTTGCCGTCTATGTCGGTTATCTTTGAGCCGTTAGCCTTTTTAGTGTAAAATGGATACGGTTTTATGGCTCTTACAGGGCTGCTCACGCCGCCTGGAAGTAATTTCTTTGCTTCCTCGAATAATTTTCTTGATTTCTCTGTGCTCATTGGATACTGAAATTAGAGGATATAGTAATATATTTTGTGATTCTGCCGCGCGGGATGAAAACGAAACAGTAATATACTTCATTGAATACTCTCGACAGATTTACTTATGAAATGGCTGAAACTTGATATCCATTTTTTAACTATTCAAGTATTTATTTATTGGTTCTTCCTCTCCCTAGCCCCCTTCAGCAACAACTGCAGCTCAGTCCTTGCCACCATATCTCTCACAGCCTCCACAGCATCAATATTAGCAGAAATGCTCGTTATCCCAAGCTCCACAAGCCTCTTTGCGACCTTGGGATTACTCCCAGCCTGCCCGCATATGCTCGTCTTCACCCCTGCCTTATTGCACTCGATGATGACATGCTCGATCAGCTTCATCACAGCAGGATGCAGCTCATTATAAAGGTGCGCCACATGCTCATTGTTCCTGTCCACTGCAAGCGTGTACTGTGTGAGATCGTTCGTGCCAAAGCTCACGAAGTCAAGCCCCTCAGCAATGAATTGATCGATGATAAGCGCAGCAGCAGGGATCTCGACCATTATCCCGATTTCGGTCTTGCTAAAATCAATACCTTTCCCGCGCATGAACTCCTTTGCTCTCCTCAGCTCAGAAGGATGCTGCACAAGAGGTATCATGATACCCATATTGGTGAAACCGCGCTTGATAAGCTCCTTGAACGCCCTCACCTCAAGCTCGAAGTGCTCAGTATCGATAAGATCACGCCTGATGCCCCTGAATCCAAGCATGGGGTTTGGTTCAATTGGCTCACCCTCGCCGCCTTCCATCGCCCTGAACTCATCCGTAGGCGCGTCAAGCGTCCTCACCCACACGGGCTTCGGGTAGAAGGCATCCAGCACGGTCTGTATGCGCGAGACAAGTTCATTCACATATTCATCAGCCTTCCCTTCTTTAATGTACTGCTTGGGATGCTTGGGAAGACCGAGGATCATGTGCTCGATGCGCAGAAGCCCCACGCCGTCAGCCTGGGTTTCAACAGCCCGCTGAGTAGCCTCGGGGATAGAGACGTTCACTTTTATCTCGGTTGCTGTAATTGGTTTTGATCTTGCAAACGTTGCAGGTGCATCGGGCTGCGCCGCCTGCTTTGCAGCGGATTCCTTCTTTCCTTCGAACACAAGCCCCTTCTCGCCATCCACAGTTATTTTCATGCCATCGGTCAGCAGCTGTGTGGCTTTTCGCGTACCCACCACTGCAGGGCAGCCAAGTTCACGCGACACTATCGCAGCATGGCATGTCATCCCGCCTTCATCGGTCACTATCGCAGCGGCGCGCTTCATGGCAGGCACCATGTCTGGCGTGGTCATGACCGCGACAAGAATATCTCCTTGCTTCACCTTTCCAAGCTCAGTTGCATCTGCCACGAGCTTTGCCTCACCATACGCCATCCCGGGTGAAGCTCCCAGTCCTTCGAGCATAGCTGACGTTGCAGCTTTTTCCTTTGTCTCCTTTTTATTCTTTATCGTGGTGATCGGTCTTGACTGGAGCATGAACACTTCTTTCTTCTTTATCGCCCATTCAACATCCTGCGGAATACCGTACAGTTCTTCGACCACCTCTCCAAGCTCCGCAAGCTTCAGTATCTCATCATCATCAAGCACTTTCGCATTTTTCTTATCATCGGGCGGGGGAAGCTCCACGGTCTTACCGGTCTTGGGATCCCTTATATGCATGATATTTTTCGTGGCTACCTTGCGCTCAATGATCTTTTTATTCCTTTTATCGACCACGTAATAGTCAGGGGAAACCGAACCTGAGACCACGCTTTCGCCAAGCCCCCAGGCGCCCTCGATGATGGTGACCTGCTCTCCGGTAGAAGGATGGGATGAGAACATCACTCCTGCTTTTTCGGCGTCCACCATTACCTGCACGACCGCACAGAGGTTCACCTTGCTGTGTTCAAATCCCTGCTTTACGCGGTAGTATATGGCTCTGGCTCCATAGAGTGACGCCCAGCATTTCTTGACAGCTTCAAACACGTTCGCCTCGCCTTTGATGTTAAGGAAGGTGTCCTGCTGACCCGCAAAACTGGCGTCAGGAAGATCCTCTGCCGTAGCGCTTGACCTGACCGCCACATAAACCTCTTCCCCTTCCCTCTTACACAGCTCCCTGTATTTTGACCTGATGCTCTTTTCAATATCATCCGGGACCTTCGCATCCATGACGATCTTTTTTGCCGTCTTCTCCGCTCCCCTGAGTATTTCAGCGTCATCCACGTTCACATCCAATGAGCCGAAAAGTTTTTCAGCGATGCCATTCTCGTCTATGAAACGCCGGAACGCCTGTGCAGTGACCGCAAAACCCGGCGGTACCGGGAGTTCGGCATGTATCATTTCTCCCAGGCTTGCTCCTTTGCCTCCTACGATCGCTATATCCTCTTTTCCTACCTCATCAAGCCATACGACTATATCATTTGCCATTTTATTTCACCTTTAACGATTTCCTGATCTTATTGAGTTTCTTATCATAACTTTCAACAGCCAGTTTTATCACGAAAGGCAGTTTTTCGATAGAAAAACCTGACTCTCTTGCGATATTTTCAAGTAAATGAATATTTATCTCCTTATTCTGCGCTCTTTCAACCCTGATAGCCTCGATAAGCGCAATGGCGGTTATGAACGACTTCATAAAACCAAACGTCGGAGTCACGCTGCCGTTCTCCAGGCGCGAAATGGATTCGCGACGTAATTCCATTAACTCACCGAGCTCTTTTTGAGACATTTCATATCTCGTCCGGTATTCCCTTATCACTTCCCCCGGCTCCTGGCTCATGATGATCTCCCCTGCAATATCCTTCTCGAACGATCCAAGCCATTCAGGTGTGAACAGTTGCTTCTTCAGGGTTGTTTTCAAGCCAGCCTCCAAAAAATAAATGTTATACCATATGTCACACTTATTTGAATACTATATACTTAAGTCCATTATTTAAATATTGCTATAAGATGTTGAACCAAATAACATGATTTATAATGTCACATTTGGTAAAAAGGATTATCTGAATAAATGCCTGAACTGAAAAAAAAAAGAAAAGGGATGTTAAAATCCCTTTATTGCTTTCTCACTATGGATCTTACAAACAATACAGACAGGAGACCCAGAATAGCGATCGTCGCCTCGAAACCAGGTGTTTCAGTTGGCTTGGGTTGTCCATCTGGTGTTATTGTTGTCGCTGCCGTGCCTTTTAACGCATCTGCAGCCCACTGCGCCCTCACTGTCTTATCAGCGCCCTTGTCCTGGTGGCACCTGTAAGTACAGGAGTTCGGCATCTTATCAGCGCCGTACTTGAGCGAGTTCTCAGGGCTCAATGCCTTGAAGTTGTGTGTGGAGAGAGCGCCTCTTAATGTCTTGGAATCCACATTGATAACATCAGGCATGTGGCAGTCCGTGCATAACAGGGCTGCGCCCTTTGCAGCTGCATTGAAATCATGCTTGTGAGTTACTGCTACTGCGCCGTGACAGGACTTACATAGTTCAGCTTTGGGTTTTACAAGTCCCGCTCCGTCCCATGCAGCATATTTTACCGTCTTGTCGACGTTGTTGTATATCTTTATGCCATAAACACCCGCTGGCAGCGCATCGTATACTGTCACTGTACCTGCTTTATGGGCGTCGTGGCAGCTCAGGCACGTTGTTCCTGCAGTATAATGCTTCGACTCTTTATAATCAAGGAACTGTTCCCTGTGCCTGCTTGTGGTCTTGTCAGGGAAGAATGACGCATTCGCAGTGTACGGTTCAGGTATGTATTTCAGAGTATCGGGTTTGCCGGGTACATATCCGACCGGGAAGTTGAATCCAGACCCATCCGCTGCAGTAGCTCTGATATGGCACTGTCCGCAGCCTTCAGATGACTTATCGACTACTATATCGGTTTTGTTCTTTGAAGTTACGTGCGCGCTTCCAGCTCCGTGGCATGCTTCGCAGCCTATGTTCATTTCCTTGAATTTCTTTGTTGAGGTATCGAATCCCGTGGTATGGCAACCAGCGCATTTTACAAGCCAGTCCCTGATCTCCTTATCGTTCGCATAATGCTGGTTTATCGGGCTCCATTCATAATTTGTGACGTTGTACTTCCCCGTGGCGCTGTTATACTGGATATAGCTCTCTTCCTTATACCAGCCGCCGATCACGTAATTTATTACTTTGGGGTCAGGCAGTCCGCCTGTGCTTGGCGGCGCCTTGGGATCGCTCAGGTTTCCGTGTACATTGCCCGGCACCGAAGCATCCTGTATCATCTTTTGATGGATCGAGCCCTTTATCAGGTTATATTTGTCTACATGGCATGTCTTACATGCCTCAGTCCCTGCGTATGTAGCGCTTGCTGCATATGCAGGTAGCGCAAGTGATAGTACGACCAACGCGACCACCACTGCATTTAATATTGCATTTTTCCTTTTCATTGTATCCCTCTGTCTTATTTTCAATTTTCACATTTCATTACTAATAAATCTAATGACAATATCATCTACCAAAATCCACCCTTCTCAACCTGATATTTTCTTCCAGTATCCCCCTGTAGATCCGGTTCTTTTTGATCTCATCCCTGTTTTCATTGAGTTCATGTTCGAGTTCCTGAATAATTTCTTTGAGCTTGATTATCTCAACATCCTTTTTCTCAAGCTCCACCTCCAGGTTCCTTATTGTAACTTCACGGCGCTGCACTGCGAATTCAAGTTCATCCTTCTCCAGCCTGTGCGACTCGACATAACTCTCTCTGGGCGCTGCTCTTTCAGTCTGCTGCGGCTTTGCCTTTGGCGGAGCAATGGTAGAAAGGAGCGATATCTCAACAGGCTTTCCCTGAAGCTTTTCTATGAAAAGCATGGAAATACGGTGTTCTTCGGCTGAGAGCGTCCAGGAAGGCCCTACATAGCGCTGTTTTTGAGTTTCGGCAAGTTCGATCAGCTTATCCGAAACATCCATGCTTATCCAGCCAAGGTCCTCATAATGATCAAGAAGCATGGGAAGATTGTTATGTCCCACTCTCTCAAGCATGAACATGAGCCACTGGTTCAGGGTTTTTTCTTTAGTGCCCTTTATTTGCTGCTGCATTTACGTTGTCTGCCAGAACTCCTGGGGCATATCCATGGCAAGCTTCAGGGCGCCATCTGCGCCGCCGTACACAGGATCCTTGAATATCGAAACTTTGCCTCCACCGAATAGTTCCATATGCTTTTCCAGAACGGCTGGCAAATTCCTTATCTGGCTGCCGCCTCCTGCGAGATAGATATTGGAGCGCAGGGAATCCTGGAAGTCAGGTTCGTAAGTAGAGATCAGTTTGGATATTCCGGATAAAATGTCAGGGATAATGGATTCGCATGCGTGTTTTAACTCCTTTGTGACTGAGAGCTTCAGGATCGAAGCCCCCACCGGTACTTCCACGATCACTTCTTTTCCGATATCCCCTACGAATGAATACTGTTCTTTCCATTTCCTTGCCATCTCAAGAGTGACCCTTACGTCCGTATAGCTGTCCTGGATGAGCCTCACAAACTCTCTATCAATGTAATTCCCCGCTTTATTAGTGCTTATCTGGTCGTCAGTTCCGGGCAAAGTGCCGTGCACTCTGCACAGGTCAGTGGTTCCTGCCCCGATATCCACGACCAGCGTGTGCTCAAGTTTGCCAAGCTTATACGCCACGCAGAAAGGTTCGCTTGCCACCATTACGCCATCAAAGAATTCAGATGCCATATCCATTACGGTTTTTTTGCTTAGCACGCTTGCGCGGGCAGGCACTCCTATAATAGCATATTTCTGTACATCTCTGTCACCATCTACAGACTGGAGCACATGCTCAATTAATCCTTTTGCCGCTTCTATGTCCTCAATCTCATTTTTAAGGACACCATCCTCGATGGGCTTGAACAGGTTCAGGGCGACCCTGTGGGTGAGCGCTTCATCGCCAAAGAGGTGCTCTTTTTTCAGGAATTTCGATGCAACTGCATCCCTTGGCGTTCCTACAACGCTCAGAATGCTGTTTTTCTTTCCATCGCTCGTGGATATCGCCGTATGATTAGTACCCAGATCCACGCCGATGAACAAAATTTTTGACCCTGCAATCGGGTTTTTAACTGTACTTTTTGATGCCATTCATATCCCTCATCATTATAATAATAAAGGATTAACGCCTTGCTAAAATATATAGTTTACGTGATAGGGGCTTATCAGCCCATAAATATCGTTTTATAATGAAACCTGCGTCAATTCATGATTTTTCAAATTTGTGACATTTGAATTACCTAAGGCAAATCGAATAGATAACCCCACCTCATAATACTGAAAAAAGTCTGCTACGTGATTCCGAAAACTATTTATTACCCAAAACTAATTGAACCCAAGATAGGAAGTGTTCAGGTTTGGATGAATTTACTTTATATAAATTTATAGAATTTATAATTTTCGTGCTATATATGGTATTTATTTTTCTTTCCATACAGATATGGTTCTTATGGAAAGACCTCAATAAAGACGATTTAAAAATAAATACATTTATCAATGAATCTTTCTTTAAAAAGAACTGCATCTATGTATTTTCATTCACCGTATTTTTCATGGGGCATGAGATCCTTGAAGGGACAGGGCTTCCTAATGCGATGATATATTTTGAACTATTGGAAATGCTTGGATCCATGTGTATCGTGTTATTTGCCTATGACTGGTATTCAGTGTTAAGATTATCAGTGGATAAAAAATATCTCCCCCATGAGCTTCCTGAGTTCACAAGATAATTTTTTTTCATACGAAATAGCCCTTATCACTCGTTAGTTATTTATACTTGGCATATAATGATAAACCAGTGGACTGATATCTAAAATGATAATAGTCAGTGAAGATGAAAGCGACTCTAGTCCGTTTCTTTTTTTAAGGCAACCAGTACACGACAGCGTACTTAATATCAACCATGACTACCGCTACCTGCGGATGGGGTATTATGTATCTGCGCATGCTGAAACCTATGGAGTAGACGTCACGCCAGGCTGTGCTGAAATAATGGATGCATACAGGAACCCGTTACTGATCGAGAAGGCAAGAAGGAATGGGCTGCCCACAAATAGTTACAGGCTTATAACAAAGCCCAGGGATGACCTGGACACGCCTGTAATGCTGTTGGCGGTAAATCCTTTTACAAATAACTCGATGAAGATAGTAAGATCGAGCTCCAAACTGGAAGAAATGATAAAAAAAATGAGCATGAACGCGCGGTTTCCGGTGGCGCTGCATCATGTTGATGGCGAGGTACATGAAATCGTGCAGATGTTCGGGGAATCCACGAACGATGAAACATCGGCGTTCACAGAGAAGTTCTTTAAGATATTCAATATCCCAATATGCAAATTAATAGTGCAGATAGACGATGGAAATGTTATTTTGAACCATTGTGAACCTGCCACGAAAAAAGAAGTGAAGTGGGATATCGTTAGAGAAAAAGTGCATGAACTGAATAAGTCATAAGAATCTCATGAAGATCGCCTGTTTTGTTGAAGCATATAACTTTAATGATAAATCAGAGCGCAATGCCCTCGCTAAATTTAAATTGGCTGCAGAATCGAGGGGTCATTCCTTTGTATTTATTTTTAAAGATGATATTTCAAGGATCCCTGAGTACGACGCCTTATTCATAAGAGCAACGACCGACCCGAGCAATTCAGCTTATATCGCTTCAAGACTTGCTGAACAAAACGGGCTCAAGGTAATAGATGACCCGCACTCTATCAGGACGTGCTCGAACAAGGCGATACTTAATGACCTGTTCCTGAAAAACAATATACCATCTCCCAAAGCTGTGCTTTTCACAGGGGAAGAGAATACCATTGACGATATATTCGGGAAACTGGGAACGCCCGTTATTATCAAAACACCCTATACCCGTTTCTCCTCGCATGTTGAGAAGGCAAATAACAGGGACGAATTTATCGGGATATCAAAAAGATTCCTTCGAAAATCGAAAGTAGTGATCGTACAGGAATATATACGATCGGATTTTGACTGGCGCGTTGGAGTACTTAAAAATGAAATATTGTACCTGTGCAAGTACTGCATCCCTGAAGGTGGATGGAAAGTAAAATCAAAGATAAATGGAAGGAACGTTTGGGGCGATACGATCGCCGTACCCAGGGATTCCATATCCCGGGAATTAAAAGATATCTGTATAGGACTTTCAAAATGCGTGGGAGACGGACTGTACGGGCTTGATGTGAAGGAAACAAAAGATGGGTACAGGGTCATAGAGATAAATGACAATCCCAGCATATACGATGGTTTTGAAGATACGATAGACCAGGACATCTACGAAAAGATAATCTGTGCGCTGGCATCATAATTTTTTGATGAAACGGATCGCATCGTCTCCGTTCCTGTAATATTTTTCCATCCTCCGTTCTAATGAAAATCCTTTTGAGATATACAGATTCCGGGCTGCAATATTATTAACACCAGTTTCAAGCGTTAAATTCCTGTATCCCATATTTATCAATATATCTTCACTGTGATCCATAAGTGAACTCCCGATGCCGATGCGCCTGTATGAAGGATGTACGTTCAGGGAATATATCCTGGCATTTGAGATGTGCTTTCTTAACAGGATAATTATGGAACCAACAATATCGCCTTCAACAGAAGCAACAAGGAAAAGAGATCTTGCCTTACGCAGAAGATATTCTATCTGCTTTTTATGGAACGTCTCTTCTTTAAAACATATTTTCTCAAGTTCCAGGATGGCAGGCAGGTCATCTTTGTTAGCCTGGCGAATGAACGGTTTCAGGGAACTGCCACTCTCGACCTTACGCATTCCTGTACCTGCTTTACGACTTCAGGATAATCCCCGAATACATAACCAAGATCCACTGTGCCCACAACATCCACAACGCCAAGAGCGGCGATCCCGTAACCCTCGCTATTCCTTATCGGGACTACCACGACCGGGATACCGGTATATTTGCCGCTTGTCGGGGTCTTGCGTATGAGCTTATTCTCTTTTAATACCTGTTCCAGCACCGGACCTGTATAATCATTGTCAAGGATCTTCCCTTTCTCTATCCTGACGCCTTTCTTATGAAGCGATCTCATAGTAACGGGAAGACCAAGCAATTCATGCACAGCCAGCGCAAAAGGGGCGATCTCCTCACTACTGGAATCAGCAGAGATCTGTATTTTTTTGAAATTCATGTTCATTCTATTGTTTATGTTCATTGATGATATAATTTATTGTAGTCGCAGCTTTGAACAGCGTTTTTGACGGGGTCGTATGAATCAGTAACCTTTACATATATCAGAGACAATAAGATGTTTTATTATGAGGTGTTATACTGAATCAGCGAGAGAAGACCAGTCAAGGACCTGAGGAGGTCACCAGGGTCAGGATTCCGCAAAAAAGCGCTAACGAGGTGCTTGCAACTGTTGAATCACTGCTGGGGGCTAATAAGTTAAGGGTCAGGTGCATTGACGGTGTCTTGAGACTTGCTCGCATTCCCGGGAAGATCAAGAAGCGCATATGGATAAGAGAAGGAGATATCGTTATCATAGTACCCTGGTCTTTCCAGAACGAAAAAGCAGATATCATCTGGAAATATAGCGGACCACAGGTGAACTGGCTGCAACGCAAGGGATTTTTAAAGAGTTAAGTGGATGGTATGGTCAGTGATAGCAAAATTCGCAGGATGGATGAAAAAGTCGACGAATTCCGGATGCGAATCAAGGATTCCAGCCAGAGAGCAGTATTTGGTGACGTTTTCGACGATGCAACTTTGATGGCTCTCTATGACCTTGGGAAAAAAGGCTATATTGATGCCTTGGGAGGTTCAGTAAGCACGGGAAAGGAGGCAAATGTTTTCCATGCTATCTCGAAAGAATATGGGGAGATAGCTGTCAAGATATTCATGATGTCTACTGCGAATTTCAATGCCATGAAAGATTATATCCTGGGAGATCCGCGCTTTATGGGGATAAGACATACAAGAAAAGATATCATCCTTGCATGGGCAAGAAAGGAGTTCAAGAACCTGAAACGTGCACAAGAGGCAGGAGTGCGGGTGCCTGAGCCGTATGTTGTGAAACGGAATATACTGTTGATGGAATTTATTGGAAAAGACGGCGTTGCGATGCCTCAATTAAAAGATGTCAAAATGACGCAGGATGATGCGCAGCGTATCTTCAATAAAATAGTTGAATATATGAGCCTGCTATATGGAAAGGCTAAACTTATTCATGCTGATCTTTCTGAATATAACATACTGGTGGATATGAATGACATGTCCCCTGTTATCATAGACATGGGTCAATCCGTGACCACCGACCATGTTAACGCAGAAACGTTCTTAATACGTGATGTTAATAATGTAGCCCGGTTTTTCAAAAAATTGGATATCCGGATAAACGAAGAGAAAATGATGACAATGATCAAAGAGGTTGAAAAATGAGCGAGCATATTAAAATACCGCTTGAAAGGATCGCGGTCTTAGTGGGTCCTAAGGGCAGCATTAAAGAGATTATTGAAGAAAGAACGACAGCCCAGATCAATATCGATAGCAGCACAGGGAATGTGGAGATCATGGAGCCAAAAGACCCTATAAAGGGACTGCGGGCACGGGAAATGGTCCACGCAATTGGCAGGGGTTTCAGCCCTGAGAAAGCCCTGAAGCTCCTGGACGACGATCTACTTATGTTCGAGACCATCGACCTTTCGAATATGGCACGAACTGAAAAAGATATGCAGCGGTTAAAAGGACGAATTATCGGCAGGGAAGGAAAGAGTCGCGAGGTCTTTGAGGCTCTCACCGGCGCGCGTATCTCGGTCTATGGAAAGACCATTTCGCTGATAGGTTATCCTGAACAGAATGCAGTGGCTCGTGCTGGCATTGACATGCTTTTAAAAGGTTCGTCGCACGGTCCGGTGTATAAGTTCCTTGAGAAAAAGAAGACAGACCTGAAAAATGTAGAGATGGGGTTCTGATAATTTTTTCAGGGGGATAATGCTATACTGCCTCATATAGCATAATTCATAAATTTCTGTAATATATTAACCTCAGATGAAAGCGAATAAACGCGGATACGCTGCCTGAAAATTGTGTTTAATCTGTGGTTTTATTATATTCACCTATACGAATTGAAAAGGGTCACAATGGATGGACAAATATATATATAGATACACATGAAATAATGCTATGATTATGATAAATGATTTTACAGTTAAAAACTTTAAAAGTATTGGAGAGGATGGAATTCGGGTTGAATTGAAACCCTTAACTATATTTTTAGGACCGAATGGTTCAGGGAAATCCAGCATTTTAGAAGCCCTCGGCATATTGAGTCAAAGCACTGAAACAACGAACTTTCAAACTATCGGAAGTTTGGTAAAAATCCCACTAACAAGCGATGTTTTTTATAAAAGAAGTTCTGAAAATTGGCTAACATTTGAAGTCCATATTAAAGCTAACGATTCCGAAATTAATAAATTAATTGAGATATTTAACAATAAAGTATCTGATAAAATTCAGATAGCTATACAGAATGGGGATATTGTATACAGTCTTTCTTACAAATGGAAAACAAATGAATTTAATCAAAGTGTCATGATAGGAAACAATAAAATTGCAAAAGCTGAGTTGATTAGAGTTAGTGAAAGTGGCATGCGTTGGAATTTGGAATTTCCTGATAAATCTTCTTCTGTCCCAAAGTACGGGGCAGATAAAATCCTTAACGAAGAAATCTTCAAAGATCAAAGGCCTGAAGAAATTAATATTTTTTCAGATATTGCAGTGGAAATTGCAAAAATAATGAAGTCACGTCTATTAAATAAGGTATTTCTTATCTCAGCAGTACGTGGCAACACTGAATTCGAGGCAAAAGTTGACAACTCTCTCTTTCTAAAATCATTAAAAATTTTAGGTGTTGGAACTTCTGGTCAATATCTCATTCCAGTCCTTTCACTTATTTATTCTAATAGGGAATATGAACAAACTTATGAAAAAATTAACAAATGGGCTGCAAAATTTGGTTTGAGCAAGTTTTCAGCAGGTTGGAAAGGCGGGGAAATTCTTGGTTCCGGCTACGTTGATGATAAGCTCAATACTGTGCTCAATTTAGGTATGGCAAGCCATGGTTCTAAACAAATTTTATCAGTAATCACTCAATTATTCTGGAGTGACCCAGGTTCAATAATAATGATTGAAGAACCTGAAATAAGCCTTCATCCAGATTCGCAAGCGCATCTTGCTGAATTATTTGCTGAGTCTATATCTGATGGAAAACAAATTATTATAACAACGCATAGCGAATTTTTGCCCTTGACTTTAAGTATCCCAATACAAAACGGATTATTAAAAACAGACGATATTGCAATATACCATGTTGAAAAAGGAGAAAAAGGAACCGTTATTAAAAGGCTTGAGCTTACTTCAAAAGGCTATGTAAAAGGTTGGATACCATCTTTTGCAGAACTTGAGGCGAGGTTACTCAAAGAATGGATGGAAACATTATCTGAGGAGTAATATGCCAGAAGTTTCGGTAGTTCTTGATACGCATGTACTCATAAAAGCCATTTTAAAATTAAATCACGAGGAAGAGAGTGCTTATAATGCGATGATAACCAGACGTCATAAACTATTGTTTAGTCAAAGGATTCTTGATCAATATCAAACAATTATTCACAAACACTACAATTTTCCAGCTACTTATATTCTAATAAGGCTTCGAGAACTTGAAGAAATTCATCCTGTTAAGAAGGTGCGTGAAGGAGACATTAAGTCAGTCAATATAAAGGATTTAGAAACCAATGATAGACCATTTGTTGAGCTTGCATGTAACAGGGCAGAATTCTTGGTGACTAACGACCCACATTTTCATAAAGGTAAGAGACCAAGAGAATTCAGAGATAAGTGCAGATTCGCAGTGAAATATGCTGTAGATTATGCTGAAAATGAAGAATAAAATTAATAAATAGACCAATTTAAATAAAAAATTGCAAAGGCTTTAATGTCTTGAAATGCAAAAAGACTTGAAGTAACACAAATATAGAGGACTAATAATGGCTAAAATCGTAAGTTTCATAAATTATAAAGGGGGCGTCGGGAAAACAACTCTTGCAGTAGAAATTTCAGCGAGTTTGGCTTATCATCATAATCAAAAGGTTCTTTTAGTTGACCTTGACCCACAAACTAATGCAACATTTTATCTAATGCAGGAAAAAGATTGGGATAACTGGCAAAAATCTAAAGGTTCTTTAAAGAACTTATTTGATAGTTATATTGAAGGTACCAGTTTCGATATAAAAACCGCGATAAAAAAAGATTTCATAATAGCTCCAAGAACTGGACGTACGGTTTCTTTGCACCTATTGCCTTCACATATAGCCCTTTTAATGATTGACCTTAAGTTAGCAAGCCGTTTTGGAGCTGAAGGCACAAAAGCGAAAGGAGCATTACTTAAAGTTTTTGAACAAATAAAAAATGAATACGATTTCATTATTTGTGATTGTCCACCAAGTCTAAATTTAATAACTCAAAATGCCATAATATCGAGTAATGGGATTGTCATTGTAGCAGTTCCTGAATTCTTGTCCAGTTTAGGAATAGCGCTTATCCAAAGTACAATTAAGGATACTATAAAAGAAGTGAACGATGATTTGAGTTCTTTTGGAGCGAAAGGCATTGAAGCACCAAAAATTATAGGAATTATATTTAATCGAGTTAAATATGCAACCCATGGAACTACTTACCAACAAGAAGTAATGAATAGAATGAAAGAAGAATACCCTGGCATGGTATTTCAAAGTTATGTTAGTGAATCAGGTAAAATTGCAGAAAGAGGCGAGGACAAAATTCCAATAGCGATTTCGGGATATGCGCGTGATAGAATTTATGAAACGCAACTTTTCGATTGCGCTAAAGAATTCATACGGAGAACTTTGATATGAAGTTTTTGTTTAGCTGGGATGAAATTCCAGAACATGACAACGGAAAACTCATAGAATTTTTAAAGCGGAATTATAATATTGATGGGGTAGATACAGCAAAAATTGAAAAAATCGATAACGGTAGAACTATAAGAATATTAACTGAAAAAAAATCTCTTTCGCTGAAACTTAACGATGAAAAGACCAAGGTAAACCTAATAATCGACGACGGTAGAACCGATGAATTCATTGCGAAGACTGAAAGTAGTAAGCTAAACATATACGATACGAAGATTTTTACTTTAAAGACGTCTCATGAACTTGGAAATCGTCTAATTGAGATTGGTGAACAATTGAAATGTTCTCCTAATGAAGAACTGGAATACATTATCAGGGTAGAAAAAAGAAAGAACAGTAGGAATTTACCCGAGTATGAAATTCCACAAAATATAGAGGAATTAGCAACGCAAATAAAAAATCTAAGCAGAAACGAAGCAGAAATAAAATTATCGAACTTAAAATCTAAAGAATTAACTGAATTATGCAAAATACTTTCAATCTCAACAAGCGGAAAAAGGAGAAAAGAGGACATTATTAATAAAATATTATACTCACTTTTTGATTCAATAGAGGGGCATAGATTTATCAGAAATTTCAGTCGATATCATGATTAACTCTTATTTTCATAACCGAATGAAATAAAAACCTATAAGATTTATTTCATGATGGTTTTTGGTCAATCCTTAAAGATATATTGTATTTCAGCATAACTATCAACATGAATTGAAAAAGTCTCTATTATTTTAAAACGTTGCTGGCTGCCTCAACGCCCGGTCCCATCTTCTTTACAACATCGTTCCTGTGCAGCACTATCTCAACTGTCTGGATCGTGCTCAATATATCAAGCTTGCTGATATTGCCCATGCTGCCTATCCTGAATATCTTTCCTTCAAGTGGTCCCTGACCGCCTGAGACCTGTACTCCCAGTTCTTTTATTCCGCCGCGCAGCTTCTTGTCGTCGATGCCTGTGGGTATCTTCATGGCTGTGACAGTGTTGGAGTAGGCGCTTAATTTGTTCAACTGCGGGAACATCTCAATGTTCATTGCATCTGCTGCGGCGCGGATGGCTTCCGCGAACTTTGCATGACGCTTGATGCGCGCTTCAAGCCCTTCTTCCTTTACGATCTTCAGCGCCTCGTGAAGCGCAAAGAACAGAGGCACTGCCGGAGTATAGGGGGTCTCAGGGCTTTCTTTATTGGCTGATTTCCTGTAGGCTTTTAAGTCCATATAATAGGGAGGTTTCTCGATTATCGCATCCCAGGCGTTCGTGCTGACTGAGATGGCAGACAGACCGGGCGGCGCGCCTATGCACTTCTGAGACCCGACAACCGCAAGGTCTACGCCCCATTTGTCCACATGGACATCGTCGCCGCCTATGGTTGTCACGCCGTCCATGATGAAAAGTGCGCCGTATTTCCTGGCAAGTTCTCCAACTTCTTTTGCCGGGTTCTTGATGCCCACTGAGGTATCGTTGTGCACAAGTGTTACGGCTTTGGCGCCTTCTGCGAGCGCGCTTTCGACCTTATCAAGTTCAATAGATTCACCTTTTGTCCAGTCGAACTTGACAGCCCTTACTTTGCCGTAGCGCTCTCCAATTTCCCTGAACCTCTCGCCGAACTTCCCGTTCTCGATGGTGACAAGTGTGTCGTTCTCACCGATAACGTTCCCGACAGCAGCCTCCATGGCGCAGCTTCCTGAACCACTTATTACATACATATCACTCTTTGTGCCAAAAAGCTCCTGCAGTATTGTCCTGCATTCTGCGTACATGCTGCCAAAATCCTTGCTTCTGTGCCCGATTATGGGTTTTGACATGGCGCGAAGTATTCTGGGTGCGACCGGTACGGGACCGGGTATCATAAGTAGGGTATTTTCAAGGTTCATGAGATTCTCCTGGATTTTAAATATATTCTATTTTGGGCTAATACAACTAACTTTTATGTATATTTTATGGAATAATATTTGAAATCTATTTCAATCCTTGCACTTTTATGCTGACAGTTGACTCAGCTATCTCTTTTAAGACATCAAGCGAGATATTGAATTTCTCAACATATCCACTGACACCCGGGTCGCTCAACAGGTCGAGATAATGCGATTCATCCACTATATTGACTTCTTTGAACCCTGCATTTTCAATTGCCTGGAGGTACTCATCCTTCGATATCGCGCCTGATATGCAGCCAAGATAGCCTTCTACCGATCCTTTCAGGGCTTCAGGAAGCTCTTTTGTCAGGACAAGGTCTGAGACCATGAGCCTTCCTCCTGGTTTAAGCACCCTGTACGCTTCCTTGAAAACGCGCTTTTTATCAGGTGCAAGGTTAATGACGCAGTTGGAGATGACCGCATCCACGGAATTATCCGCAGCCGGCAGGTTCTCTATCTCTCCCAGCCTGAACTCCACGTTAGTAAATTTGCCTTTTCTTGCATTCTCCCGTGCCCTGTCGAGCATATCAGGAGTCATGTCCACACCTATGACCTTCCCGCTCTTTCCGACTTTATTGGCTGCAAGGAAGCAGTCAAATCCCGGACCTGAACCAAGGTCAAGCACGGTCTCCCCCTTTTTCAGCGATGCAAGAGCGACAGGGTTCCCGCAGCCAAGACCCAGGTTCGCGCCTTCAGGGACTGATGAGAGTTCTTCATCACTATACCCTATCTTCCTGCTAACGTCATCCGGGCGGCTTGAACCGCAGCATGATGACGTCGGGGGGCAGCATGGACCAGATGTTTTGGCTATCCTGCCATAACCTTCCCTTACAACTTTCTTTATTTCTTCCTGTTTCATCTTATTCCTCCATTATTTTTCAAGTATGTCCTTCATCAGAGGCCCGAGCATGCCTTTGACTATCTCAGTCAGTTTCTCGACCTTGATCATGGAGATACAGCAAACAGTTCCATCCTTTTCCCAGCTTATCACTGCCAGTTTATCGCCTGAATGAATGTCTGCTTTTTCCCTTATCTCCTTAGGGAGCACCATCTGCCCCCGCTCATCTACGCTTATTACCGATTCAACTTTGCAGCAGCCAAGTTCAGATGCTGCGCAGCAGGATTTGTTTTCATCTTTTCGTGTCATTTTTGCTCATTCAGTAATAATATTCAGAATATATAAACTTTTCTGATTATTCAGAAAATACTGATAAAACAGTATATGGTTTATATTTTATCGTATCAATTGGAGCGATGAAAGACTGCGATCATAACTGTCAATGGCTTTCCTTCCGCTCGTTTAGATACCTTAAAATACCCTCTCCCCAGAATATACTATCCAATGCCTCCCCGAAAAGTTTCCAAAGTCCTCCTCTTCCTCAAGAACATGGTGTACGAGAGCACCGCGCCCATGGAGATCCTGCGCTTCGCAAAATACTACCGTAAGAAAGGACTTGATGTCGTAGTCGTCCTCTGGGGTCCGATGGGCGTCATCCTTGCAAAAAAAGGCAAGCACGGCATACCTCCATACGATGAGCGCGTCAGGGAATGCATAGAACTGGGAGTGAAATTCAAGTGCTGCGAGCTGGCGTCCGGGATGATAGGCTTTGAGATAGATGAACTCATCGAGGGTGTTGAGATGGTCCAGTCCTACGAGGTAGCAGACCTGATGCTCAAATACTGCGAGGAAGGACAGCTTGTGATAAACCTGTGAACCTGAAATCTTTTTAACTACCGAAAACAATTAACGCTCATGGACAGGAGACTTCTTGAAAAACTCAAAATTGGCGAGGTCGGTTTTCATAAGATCGATAATAAACCTGATACCAGCGCCGCGATCGAACTCAGGCGCGCCGCAGTATCAGAACTCACCGGAACAACGTTCAGCCATATTAACAATTTTTCTTTTGACGTTGAAAAGGTCACAAAACGCAACATAGAGAACATGATCGGCGCCGTGGCTGTCCCTCTTGGCGTTGCTGGACCGCTGCTCATCAGGGGCGAATATGCGAAGGGGGATTTCTATGTCCCTCTTGCAACCACAGAAGGCGCACTTGTCGCCAGCGCCCACAGGGGCTGCTCCGTCATCACAAAATGCGGGGGCGCGAATGCAAGGATATTTGATGACAAGATGACCCGCGCTCCGGTATTCAAGGTACAGGATATCATAAGAGCGCAGAGACTTGTGGAATGGGTCAAAGAGAATTTCATGCGCCTGAAAGAGAAAGCAGAAGGGACAACGCAATTTGGCAAATTGCTTTCGATAGAGCCATTCGTGGCAGGGCGAAATGTCTTCCTGCGGTTTGCCTATGACACAAAGGACGCCATGGGGATGAACATGGTCACTATTGCGACTGATGCTGCTGTTGATCTTGTTCTTTCGGAGAATGATGCGGAACTTGTAGCTATATCAGGAAACATGTGCACGGATAAGAAGCCGGCAGCCATAAATGCCGTAACAGGAAAGGGAAAGACAGTATCTGCAGATGTTATTCTCACAAAAAAAATAATCCAGGATAAACTCAAAACAACGCCTGAGAAAATGGCTGACGTTAATTACAGGAAAAACCTGGTCGGCTCGGCTCGCGCCGGCTCGCTGGGTTTCAATGCCCACGCTGCCAACGTGGTTGCAGCCATCTTCATCGCATGCGGGCAGGACCCTGCCCATGTGGTCGAGGCGAGTAACGCCATGACATTGATGGAGCTTACGGACGATGGGCTTTACTGCTCTGTCACTCTGCCTTCGCTTGCATTGGGAACTGTGGGCGGCGGTACAGGCATAGGCGCGCAGCATGAGTGCCTTTCGATGCTTGGCGCTGCAGGAGCAGGCGACCCGCCGGGCGCGAACTCAAAGAAATTTGCTGAGATAGTGGCAGCGGCTGTGCTTGCTGGTGAGATATCGCTCATTGGCGCTCTGGCGGCAAGGCATCTGGCAAAGGCGCATGCTGAACTGGGGAGATAAAAAAGGATAAAAAAAATCCGAACAATTAACAACTAATTCGTACGAACTAATAAAGAACCTCCGAAATGTGAAATGTGATGGAGGATATATTAGAGTTTAATCCAATCAATTTTCATTACCAATTGGAGACGTTTTCAACAAAATTTTATTAAAGGCATAGGTCATTTGACCTATAGCACGATTCTTAAATTTCCGTAATATTTTAACCGCAGATGAACGCAGATAAACGCGGATACGTTGCTATTAATCTGCGTTCATCTGCGTTTATC
>JAYTKX010000055.1:0-3224 GCA_043729865.1 Methanobacteriota archaeon | reverse complement strand
TTCGATCATAGTCTCCAATCCTGGGATTTATACCCAAGATTGTCAACTGGGGATTTTTAACCCGGAGAAAATGGGGAAATCTAGACCGGTGTTGACAATCACAGAAGAGACATCATCAAAAGCCTCGGCACACCCAACATAAAGGAACATTATAGGGGTCAGGCGGTGCGGTAAGATCACCATTCTCTATCAGGTGGCAGAGCATCTGACCTCCCAGGGAGTGAGAGCAAAGGACATAATCTTCCTGAACTTCGATGACCCCTCGATAAATAAAAAATTCTACAAATACGCCCGTCTCAACCTGTCCTTATGCTCGTAATACTTCTTCCTGAACCCCGGGTCATCTTTCATCTTTTCGACCTGACCTTTAAGCTTCTCCTCAAGCTCTGCCTGTTTACTCGAAAGGAATTCCCTGCACAGCAGGCTCGATGAATCAGAAGAATATGTCTGTATCCCTGCCATTACTATCGAAGGCTTATTTCGCTGGGGGGTAACATTCCCGAAAGGCACAGGCGAACCCTGCTTCATGATCTTCTCAAGCTCTTCATCCATTCGCGCGATCCTCATCCCAACAGCGACCATTTCTCCTGCTGTGACTTCTTCAGATCTTATCTGCCAGAGGTTCCTGTCGCCTGCGATAAAAGTATTATAATATTCGCGGTCCATGCCCTGGAGCACGCGCCAGCTTGATTTGTTCTTGCTCTTATCGTATTTTTCTTTCAGATCCCCCACAAGGGTGCTGACGCTCTTTATCGCCATTAAGCGAACATCCCTTTTGGCGGTTCTGACTTCTTCCCGACCGCTTCTGTGAACGCTTCCTCAAATTGCCTGCCTGTAACTTTTCCGCCTTTAAGTATAGCTTTATGTAGAGCGTTCTTGAGCAGCTTTTCCACGATGTCGCGTCCTGAGAAACCAGTCGTCTTTTTTGCAAAGCTCTGAAGATTGACATCTTTCTCAAGTTTTACCGGGAAGGTGCGCGTATATGTCTGCAATATCTTATATCGTTCTTCCATTGTAGGCAGAGTAAACTCGATCTCTTCTTCAAAACGACTTCGGACAGCGGGATCAAGCGCCATAATCATATTCGTGGCAGCTATCGTGCAGATTCCATCCCTCTCATCTATTCCGTCCATCTCCGTAAGGATCGCATTGACTATCTCGGATACATCCCCTCTTATTTCCTGGAAGCTCCTGTTAAGTGCGACGGCATCGAATTCATCGATAAATATGATACATGGCGCAAGCTCCTCAGCCTTCTCATAAAGCTGGTGTATCTGCCGCGCGCCATCCCCTACGAACTCACCGATCAGTTTTGTGGCTTTTACTGCGAGTAGCGGTACTTCCACGGAATTCGCAAGCGCCTTTGCCATCATGGTCTTTCCCGTACCTGAAGGTCCATGGAAAAGTATGTTCTTTGGAGCCCATTTTCCGAACTTTAGCGGATTAGAGAGGAATTTTTCAATAAGCTTGCATTTCTTTTTGGCTTTTTGCTGCCCGATAATGTTTTTAAATGAGGTATCGGTTTTCATTTCAGGCACAAGGAAATCCGCGTCATAGTCTTCGACCATGAATTTGGTGTTTTTGCCTATCTCAGAGTTCTCAGGGTCAACATCTATTATCTTAAAGGCAAAATCCGGGAACATCCTCCTGTCGAAAAGGAAGTCGCCCTTTTTTACGACAACTCCGTTCCACTGCTCCCGTGCGTAGAACTCAAAGACATCAAGTTCAGATGTTTCGGGGTATTCGTGGAACATCCCTTTTAATGGGTAGCCTGCGGGTTTCACGGTCACTGTTTTAGCGCCATTACCCTTTGCGCTTGAACTGCTTTTACTGCTCTTTTTATTGTTTACCCGCTGTTTTGCTCTCATGGAAAGCAATAAATGTCAATTAACTATTAAACTGTTACCCTGTTTAATGTTTCTTTAAAAATTCTTTTATTCCTTTACCAGTATTATTTAGCAGCCTGAAAGCCATATCCTGCGTTGGCCATGAGCCAAGCCCGCAGTCAGGACCTGCGTATTTTATCCTGTCCCCGAATAGCGCGTACGCGTTTTCAAGACGTTTTTCTATGATTTGCGGTGTTTCCATTACCGTGACTATCTCTTCAAGTCTCCCGGGCTCTTTCCATACGTTGATGCCGTATTTTTCGTTAAGCACAGACGACAGATTGAATATATCGGTGCGCGAAACCCCGATCCTGAGGAATTTATCGTACTCAGAAAGGTCTTTTTTGTCGATGAGGTCAAGATACGAGGGGCTGGCTGCTGACTCTACACCTATGACGCTTATTGATGGAACATTGCATACCAGCTTATAATGGAGCGGTGAATGGAGATGTATCTCGGTATCTATTTTATGCGACGAAGCGGTTTTTGAAGCCTTTTCAAGCGCTGCTATAAGGTCGCTGTCGCTGAACATGATCTGGGGATTTATTCCGATGCTGGGTTCGTCGATCGAGATCGTTGCTATCCTGAAACTTCTGGCATTGTCTATCGAATTGCTGATGAACCTGTCGATGCTTGCGGCAAAGTTGTTGAGGATATCGGCATACGCTGTCCCTCCGAACTGCTTTAAATACAGCTCAACCGGACCGGTGACGCAAACCCTTACATTTAATTTATTACCTGTTTTTTTATAATATTCAACCCCCACATCTTCTATCGCTTCAAGCTCCATTATCCTTGCCCTGTCCTTGCGCACGAGAAGTGGCTCTTCCGAGCATGCCTCATCATTTATTATCCCCAGGAACTGCTGGTTCATGTCCTGGTACTGGGGATATGTAGGGATATCCACGCCAGCATCGATCTTCTGCCGCATTGCATCCTTGATCATGTTGAGGAATTTCGGGTCTTTTTTCTTTACAGCTTCGGGTACCCATTCCTTTATTACGTCTTTTGGCAGCGGATAGCTTCCAATATCATCAAATAATATCATGTTGTTCCGATTGTTTTTTTAAGTTTTATACTTATTGAGACTTTCTTTCGTTCAGCTAAATCCTGTCTGAATTTTCAATTAAACCACTGTCAAATCTGACAAAACCAAGATAGATAGAACCATAACATGAAAAAAAATAACAAAGTTAAGTATATATCCTAATAAGTATAATCATAATCATAAGAAAAACGGGTTAATAAAGGATAGTTAGAAGAAAAACTCTGTCGATCCTTAAGGAGCTATAAAATGATAAATAAGGCTATAGTCATATTGATATTAACCCTGCTGAT
>JAYTKX010000054.1:0-33148 GCA_043729865.1 Methanobacteriota archaeon | reverse complement strand
TAGAATAATCAGAGGAAAATGAGAAAAAACAGCATCGTGCGATACTATTCAGAACTAACATTACGAACTATTTATGATTTAAGGTGGGAAAGGCGGGTTCCAAAGCAGCCGGATAGTAAAGTTCCCCTGGTAAAGCAGGAAAATACACGACCTGAATTAAATACTATTTCTGATGTGATCTCCTTAAAAAATAATGAAGAAATTGGAACAAAAGATAAGAGACAGATCGAAAACGCTCTCCAGATGATGATACCGAAAAGTGTAATAGAATCAGCGATCCTCATTGACACTAATGGCGGCGTGCTCGCTCAATCAGGTCCACAGATAGATAATTCGCTCCTGAAAAAACTTGCTTCTATGATATCTTTAGAAGGTGATGATGAATTCAAGAACAGGATCAGTATTGAACAGGCGGATAAAAAGATCGTTGCTGTTCGTGTTGGCAGCATGGCGATCCTTGTGGTTGTCACCAGTGCGGATACCGCGATTGGTATGCTTCTTGTTATGCTGAATAAATCAGTTGAAAAAATAAAAGAGATCCTTATTGATGCAGGGGCTTAACAAAACCTGAAAAAGAGCTATTTCTTTCCTATCAAATGTTCAAGACCCATATCTTCAAGCGCATTTTTCATATCATTCTCAGTGGGCGTCACGAGCTTCACAAACTCTGATAGCGATTTATCAGAAATCCCGGTCTCATCTTTGATAAGATAGGTAAGTCCCTGCTTTTGCATCGACTTACTGATAGCTTCTTTGTCATCGCTGGTTTTGACAAAGTTAATGAATTGATCGAGTTCAGTAGCTTCAGGAGTTTCTTGAGGTCCATGGAATTTACGGAAGAGTCTCTCATGCTCGATCTGCTCCCTCAACATATTCTCTTGAAAATCTAGTTTATTTATTCCAAGATATCTTATAAAATCACTAACGTCATTTTCGGTCGGCTCCTGATATCTTGAAAGGAAATTGTTTATTTCAATATTGATTTTCTTCTTGCCTATTTCGGCGATTATGTGTATCTTAACTTTTTCAATAAGGTTCTTTTCCACATTCTGAGCATTGCCGCCGTATCTTATTGACAGGTATTTGGCGTAATCAGCAATGTCTTTCTCAGTTGGCAGATGGTGATCGGTAAGGAATGTGTTAATTTCCTTTTCGATATCTTTGGGCACTTCAGATTTCTCACCCTGGGCTAATTTCTTATGCAATTCATCTAAGATCGCCTTTGATTTATCGTTGCCATAAAGTGGTTTGATCAAAATCTCAATATTCGAAATTAATTTCTCCACTGCATCTTTTGAGGGATTTTCACCGATATTCAGTTTCGAGATTGATTTCTGGTATGATCTGACGCCTATTTCACCAATACTTGTTTCAAGATGGTTTTTAATTATTTTCAGAGAATCTGCGGGCATTCATAACACCTGTTTGAAAAATATAAAGAGATGAAAGGTGATATCACCTTTGATCAATCTCCGAGCAATTGATCAAACATCTTCTTTGCATATATCGCTGATATCAATGCAAAAACAGCAGCAAATGCAATTGCCAGATCCTGTGCCGACCTCATGGGAGAGTCATAGGATATTAAAATAGCTTTTCTCACGAACGCAAACAATGTATACGCTCCAAGACTCGCGATGAACGCTGACAGGAACAGCCAGAAATCTGTCGCGCCTTTTGTTGAATAATACAATTTGCTTCCATAATATACTACAACAAGGGCAGCTATGAGATTTATAGTTGACAGCACGGGGTAGTAATCACTTATTGACATTTTACACTCCTCCTTTTAGATCACTGTATATCTTGTGCGTCGCATAAGCCATTACCATAAATGCTATGGGTAGAACTACATCCTTGAACTCGTCAAATAATCCATGATCGAAGGTCAATTCCCCTATTTTCCCCAGACCATACAGGAACATCAGGAAGATGCCAAGAGCGAAAAGACCCCAGTTTTTTACCCCAAATTTCACAAACTTGGAATTCACATAATATCCCAGCATTAACACCGCTAAAGTAAATACTAACGATGTATAGAACTGGGTCATCAATCCCCTGTCGTAGTTTCCTCCCGCATTAAAGGGAAATGCCTTATTTTTTGCGATATCATCAGCGGTCGCTGGATATGCATAACCTGCAAACAGGAAAATGATTATAGATGCAACGATAGCTATTATATATATTTCCTTCATATATTTTTTTATTGATTCCATAATTATCTCCTTCTTGAACTTCGTTTTTTATAGGGTATTTTTCAGTTATGTTCTTAAACTGTATGTCTGATTTGTTTTGATATTGATCTAAGCAATATTGTTTTAAATACATACTATCTCACGTTCTACTATAAAAAGATTACATAATAACTATCATTATCATACAGAGTTTTAAGATTTCAACGGAACTATTTGTCAAATGACCCTTTTTCCCATTGTTTAAATAGGTTAATCGGGTATTCAACGATTTCAATCAGGATGACCCTTCAATGCATTATCATATTATCCTCACAAAAGAATGCAACCTCAACTGCAGCTACTGCGGGGGAGGAAGCGATACGCCTCCCAGAGAAATACAATACGGGATCCCTGACCTTAGCTCGTTCTTATCCGGGGATAGATCGCCAGTAGTCGAGTTCTACGGCGGCGAACCTCTTTTGCGTATCGAAACAATGAATAAGATAATGGATGCAGTGCCGGGGCGTTTTGTCATCCAGACCAACGGCATGTTCCTGGACAGGATCGGACCTGAATATTTAAAAAAATTCCATTCTATTCTTGTTTCCATCGACGGCACAAGAGAAGTGACAGACAACAACAGAAGCAGCGGAGTATATGATAAGATCATCCGGAACATCAGGCTTATCAGGGAAAGAGGCTTTTGCGGCGACCTTGTCGCCAGGACGACTGTGCCGCAGGGCAGCGATATCTATGAAAATGTCAGGCATCTTGCCGGAATAAAGGATTTTGACCATGTGCACTGGCAGCTTGGTTTCGAGATGTTCTGGGAAAGCGGACTTGATGATGATATGGAGCTTGAGGAATGGATACGGTCTTACAACTCCGGCATCTCATCGCTTATAGAATGGTGGATGAGAGAAATGGAACACACAGGTCGCGTCCCGGGCATCGTCCCATTCATCGGAGTGATGGATTCGCTGCTTTCCGGCAAGCCGTCGCGCCTGCGGTGCGGCAGCGGTATTGACTTTTTCTCTGTAATGCCTGACGGCAGGATTTCAGCATGCCCTGTGTCTATTGATTTTGATTTCTCGATAGTCGGCTCGATCTTTAAAGATGATCCGACATCACTATGCGATAAGGTCTGCGTGGGCGAACCGTGCACATCATGCGAGATATTCCACATCTGCGGAGGCAGGTGCCTTTTCGTGAACAGGTCACAGGATATGCTGAGAAAGGATGGCTATGCTCTCATTTGCGGAAGTGTGAAGCATCTGGTACGGGAGCTTGAGAATGCGGCGCCGCGCGTGAGAGAGATGATCGAGAGAGGGATCATCCGCAAAAATGAGTTCGAGTATCCTGAGTTCAATAACGGATGCGAGATAATTCCCTGAATGGCAATAACCCTGCACTTAAGGTAAACAATTTACCTGTACAGTTACATATAGTCTATTCCAATGCAATCCAGAATCTCTGCCCGGGCATTCGCACCTGCCCATATCTCAGGTATTTTCATAATTGATATGAAGAAAGACCCCCTACTTTCCGGTTCCATGGGCGCCGGAGTATGCCTCGATGACGGCGCGGTCACATCAGTTCGCCGGGCGCAGGAGACCACTGTAAAAATAAACGGCGCCATCAGCGAAGCAGCCACCACGCTATCTGCGATAAAACTCCTGACAACTAAACCTGTCCTTGTGGAGACCGAACTCAGTATCCCTGTCAGCGCCGGGTTCGGGGCAAGCGCAGCAGGGGCTTTTAGCGCTGCGCTGGCTGTGAACGAAGCGCTCCCCCTTGGTATGACATTCAATGACCTTGCGAATGCCGCGCATGTTGCTGATGTGAAGAACCGGACAGGTCTTGGCGACGTGGCAGGAATGACATGCGGAGGCATCGATATAAGGAAACATGCAGGGATCCCTCCGGCAGGGAGGATCGACAGGATACCGTGCAGGAACGAAATTATTTCATGGGTAAGCTTTGGCGAAATATCAACGAGATCTGTCTTATCCGACGAGATGAAAAAGAAAAGCATCAATAAAGCTGGCAGGCTCAGGCTGAAAGAACTAATGAAAAAACCCACCATAGATAACTTTTTCCGGCAGTCCTGCGCATTCTCAAAGCAAATTGACATGATGAGCCAGAAGGTGAGAGACGCTATCGAGGCTGTGGAGGCGGCAGGCGGACTTGCAAGCCAGGCGATGCTTGGCGATACTGTCTTTGCAATAAATGATAGCGGGGCGCTTTCGGAGTTCGGAGAGGTCAGAAAGAGCAGGATAAACCATGCAGGGGCGCATCTAATATGATGACGAAAAGCCACCCGAGATACGTTTCCCTTTTGACGCGGGACAAAATAGTTGAGGGTGTAAGACAGGGCATTACCGGCACGCAAGGACTTATCGCACAGGGACGCGGGGAGGCTTTTGACTACCTTATCGGAGAAAAGACCACGCCTGGCGCGCTGCATGCTGAGAAAGTTGCGGCTGCAAGGCTTATTCTGGCAAAAAGACCTGTCATCTCAGTTAACGGCAACGTTGCGGCGCTTGTTCCTGAAGAGATGATACGGTTGAGCGATGCTGTTAATGCGCCGCTTGAGGTGAACCTGTTCTACAGGACAGAAGAGAGGGTTAATGCGATCATCCGGCATCTGCGATCAAAGGGTGCAAAAAACATATGCACCAGGAGTGATGCCCTGATTCCCGGCATCGAGCATGAGCGCGCAAAAGTGGATAGCAGCGGCATCTTCAGCGCTGATGTTGTGCTTGTGCCACTGGAGGACGGTGACAGGTGCAAAGCGCTTGTGGATATGGGAAAAACGGTTATCGCGATCGATCTCAACCCGCTTTCAAGAACAGCTCAATGCGCGCATGTGACTATAGTTGACAATCTTGTGAGGGCTGTTCCGAATATAACGGGGTTCGCGCAGATGTCTGGAAAATCAGGAAAAGATGAGCTTCAGAAGCTGGTCAAAGGATTTGACAATAAGAAAAATCTGGCTGATGCAATAGATGATATTTTGCAGCATCTGTCCTCCAGTAAATAGTTGAGCTAATTGCGCTCTAAGTGAATCTGGATATCACAAACCCTATATTCCATACAGTCGATTAGCTCCATCATGCACGTGAACGCAGACCTTCACATCCATTCAAAATACAGCATGGCTACCTCCCCGAAGATGGACCTGCCCACGCTTGCCTCAGAGTCCGGAAAAAAAGGCATCCAGCTTGTCGCCACTGGCGACTGCCTGCATCCGAAATGGCTTTCTGAAATTAAAAAGATCGGGGAGGGGAACGGCGTCTTTTCAATTGATAATACCCATTTCGTCCTCACCACAGAGGTCGAGGATGCAAACCAGGTGCATCACCTTCTCATCCTTCCTTCGGTATCAAAGGCTGAGGAACTGTATGAGTTCATGAAGCCGCGCTCAAACAATATCGACTCGGACGGAAGGCCCACCGTAAGGCTAACTGGTGTGGAGATCGCGCAGGCTACAAAGGATGCAGGGGCGCTTATCGGTCCAGCGCATGCCTTTACGCCGTGGACTGCCATGTACGCGTATCATAATTCGCTTAAAGACTGCTATGGGGATATGGCTGGTTACATCTATCTTATCGAACTGGGACTGAGCGCTGATACTTCTTATGCAGACAGGATCTCAGAACTTTCCTGCCTTACGTTCCTCACGAACTCAGATGCCCATTCCCCCTATGTGAACAAACTGGCACGGGAGTTCAACCGGTTTGAGATGGAGGACATCAGTTTTGATGAGCTTTCGATGGCGATAATCCGGGAGAAAGGGAGAAAGCCCCTCCTTAATGTGGGAATGCCCCCTGAGGAGGGGAAATATAACGAGAGCGCATGCATCCGGTGCTTCAAACATTATACCATGCGGGAGAGTATCATCAAGAACTGGAAGTGTTCATGCGGCGGCACTATTAAAAAGGGCGTGAAGGACAGGGTGAACGAACTGGCATCATACGACACACCGCATCATCCGTCCCACAGACCGCCGTATCTTCACCTTATACCGCTGTCCGAGATAATCGCGATGGCGCTTGGAATTGGGACGAATACAAAAGGAGTGCAGAAGATATGGGATGTTCTCATAAAGCGGTACGGTTCTGAGGTGGCTGTGCTTGTGGATACTGATGTCAGGGATTCCGGGGTGGATGAGCGCGTTATTTATGCAATAAATGCCTTCAGGGAAGGGAAAGTGAGGGTAATTCCAGGAGGAGGGGGACAGTATGGGAAAGTGGAGCTTGGCGGCGCGGCGCCGGTAAGAGCGCCTGAGGCGCAGAAGTCGCTGTTTGATTTCAAGGAATGAACAGGAAAGAACTGCGTCACGACAGGCATACGGTGTCGCTGCTGACGGATCATCTTGTTTTTTCCCCGCTGTGAATCCGGATCATGTTCACGCGAATGGTGCGGTGAGCATTTCTGGGCTCCGAGCTGTTTTCATGGAAGTGTTGGGAATGGTTGGCATAGAAGAGGGATGCTTTTTTTGTAAATCAGAAAAACCTGTCTACTATCTCCACAGCCCTTGCTATCAACTCCGCGCTCTTTTCAAGGTCTGACATGCTAAGCACGGATACAGGAGTATGGATATAGCGGGTAGGCATGCTAATAACGCCTGTGGGTATGCCTTCTTTCGTAAGATGTATGGCTGATGCGTCCGTTGTCCCGCCGCTTCCCACTTCAAGCTGGTATGGGATGTTTGTCCCCGCAGCCTCTTTAAGCCAGTTAAGTACAGTCTCGGGGACGATGATGCCCCTGCCGTCCGCATCGCTCACAGTTACGGAAGGTCCTTTTCCCATCTCGATGGCAGAATCCTTCTTTTCGATGCCGGGATGGTCGCCCGTTATTGTAACATCGGTAGCCAGCGCAACATCGGGGTTTAGCCTGAAAGCGCTTGTCTTTGCACCCTTTAACCCGACTTCTTCCTGTACCGTGAAAACAGCATGTACCGTTGCTTTAACATCCTTCATCTGCCGAAGCGCTTCGATGAGCATGACACATCCGGCGCGGTTGTCAAAGGCTTTCCCTGTGACCCTGTCATTGCCAAGTGATTTGAATTCAGCATCCGAAGTAACCGGAGTTCCCGTCTTCACACCTATTTTATCGGCGTCCTCCTTGCTCGTTGCGCCGAAGTCTATGAACATATCATCTGCCTTTACTACCTTGTTCTTGTCCTCCTCTTTGATGGCATGAGGGGGTTTTGAGCCCAGCACCCCGTAGATCGGTCCATTCTCGGTGTGGAGTATCATCCTCTGGTTAAGCAGCGTCTGGTCGAACCATCCACCTGTCTTCGTAAAGCGCGCAAATCCCTTGTCGTCCACGTATTTTATCATGAGACCGATCTCGTCCATGTGAGCGGCGAGCATTACTGTGGGTGAGCCGCCATGTTTTGTGGCGATAAGGTTGCCCATCCTGTCTGTTTTAATCTCGTCCACGTATGGTTTTACTTCTTCCTCAATCATATTCCTTACGTTCCCTTCATATCCGGAAACGCCGTGCGCGTTGGATAATCGTTCTAACAGGGTTTTCATGTCGGTCATTATGCTTTCACTCTGGATGTGTAATTGGGGGGAAGAGTAATTAAAGTATTGGAAAACCAATTAGAACAGGTTTCTGAACCCATATTCATGAATGATATTCTTCATGCATGGGTTTGGGTAAAGTTAGGGAAAAGCAATATAAATACGGAAAATGATGAACCTTTGCAGAAAAGAGAAAAATAGGTGGGTTGGGGAGTGGTGGTATCTTCCCTGCAAAGGCAAGTCTTCAATGTACTTCTATAATATAAAGACTTTTTGAGGACATGCAATGACAATTCAACTAACTATTATCGCGCTGATGCTCGCGGTTAAACTCATTCAGGTCAGATTCCATACGCTTCGAAAGGTAATACAGGTCAGTATTTCCATCGCTGCCTTTAGCGATGATCCCATTTTTGATCAAGACACCGAGATGATGCCTGATAGTTTTATAATCCATGTTCAGAGCCTTAGCCAGTTGATGCGCATTATAAGACCTGTCGATAAGATGTTTCAATATCGATGCGCGGGTCTTTCCCCCGCGCGTGCCTTCGATCAGATAGCTTAGAAGCTTCCATTGCTTATTGGACTTCTTAAGTTCCTGTCTCAGTGTTAGATTTTCAGTAACATCCCTGGCTATCCCGTGGATCTCTTTTATCCTGTCGTCATCTTTGATGACCCTGGTTTTTATCTCAACCCATCTGTGTTCCCCGTTCTTGCATACGATCTCAAGTATATCGGTCTGATCTGGATCTTCTCCAGAAAGACGTTTTTCCAGCCGCTTTTGAACGGTTTTCAAACTCTCAGGTGTCAGCCATTTAGAAATATTATTCCCGATAACCCCTTCTTTTGCGCAGCCGAGTGTCTCAAGTCCGGTCTGGTTCATTTTCAAGACATTGCCTTCTGTATCAAGTATGTACATGGCATCCCGGGCGTTTTCAAAGAGATCCCTGTATTTTGCTTCGGATTCTCTCAGTTCTTTTTCCAGTTTCCTTTTTTCGGTTATGTCCCTGCCTATGCCGTAAACCATGAAATCATTACCCTGCCTGATGACCCGTCTTCTGATTTCCATGCAATGGTGCTCCCCCCTCTTATCGATCACATCAAGGACAAATGCCTCCTTTCCAGGTTCACCTATGATGCGCTTTTTCAGGTCATCCTGAGTGAGTTTGAGGCTCTCAGGCGTGATCCATTCAGAAATATGAGTGCCTATCAATTCTTCTCTGGTGCATCCAAGCATCTCAAGCGCAGTTCTGTTAACATCAAGGAAATACCCTCTGGAATCATAACAGTAGATGGGATCGCTTGTGTTGTCGAAAAGGTTCCCGTATCTTGCTTCGGATTCCTCCAGTTTCTTCTCCAATAAACTTATATCGGTTATTTCCGGGGTGTTATTTTTATGAGTCATTATAAAACTACATCACCTCTACCAGCCTCGCCGCCGCATATGCCGGAAATACTTTCGATATCTCCTTTCCATATCTCTCCGACAAAAGTAAAAGATCCAATCCATGCTCTTCCACCGCCTTTTTGATCAGAAATTCCCCCAGACCGCACGCCACGACCTTATTCAACCTGTGGCGCCTGGCAATATCATTGATCGCCCTGGTAATATCCGTTACCTGTCTTTCCATAACCTGCCGCGCTATCGAAACGATCTCTTCATCCGTTATCTCTGTCAGGTCTGCACAAACCACACGCGCAAGCCTCCGCTTCGCATCGAGTTGTGTTTTTCCCGCGCCGTCTGGCGTGTCGCAGGTGTAATCTGACTGCGAGATCATCCCGATAACAAGATATGCATCCGCTGTTATCGCAAAAAGTTCGGATGAGATGCGAGACCTGGCACCGTTCACTTCCACAGTATCAAGGAGCGCGGCGATATTTGTTCGAAGCGCTCCTGAATAGACAAGCTCGCTCCTTCGAAGGCGCTCAAAATCCGTTACGGCAGCAAGAGAGTTTCCTTTTTTTATCGGGATGATATCCGTGGTCGTCGAGCCGGTATCCACAAATATGCAGTCCCCGAAATCCTTTCCCACAATGAGCGCGGATGCCATCCAGTTGGCTGCTGCAATGCTGCGCTTTTTCTCTCTCGTGAAAACTCCGCTGCTGTCAAGGAACCAGGCATCATCGAATGCATTATTGACGGCATCTATAATATATGACAGCCCTGCCTCTTTATCAGGAAAGCAGTCCGCAAGCTCGCCTGTTATCACAACGCCCACTTTTTCCGGCGTAAGTCGAGTTGATATGTCAATAAGCGCTTCGGGAAGCTTTGAGTTTTTCCAGAGAGGGAGGTAATGAAGCTCAACTAACTTTCCGTCGGATGATGCAACCTTGGTGTTCGCACCTCCGATGTCGATGCCCAGGATCATGAGGCATGAGTTTATCGGGAGAGTTAAAAAGTGTTGCGGAAAAGGCGGTAGATTTTTTCTTAAGCTGGTTATATGAATCTGAACGTGTGTTCTTTTCTTATCCTCTCATCAACCTCATCAGAATAGCGCTGTTTCAGGGCATCCAGCATCTCCAGTGAGAATTTATTTTTCCCGACATCAGGACAGCGCACATCAACCGCATCCACATCGATGACCGGATATAACTCACACAGCGTCGGGCGGCACCTGTATATCCGGCATCTTTTTTCCCTGTCCAGAAAGATGCACTGTCCTTTTATCATCTTCACAGCATAGTAGAGACCGAGCTCTCCCTGTGCCTTCCTGAAATACTTTTTCAGTTCAAGCTCAAGCCTGTATTCTCTTTTGACATTCTTTATGAGCGTGAGAGCCTCATCCTCAGTCAGAACTGCACAGTTCCGGCAGCAAAGTGAGCCGCAAAGTTTGATATCGCACTCAAAACCCATGTGTTACCAGTTCTCAGCCAGCACCTCAAAATATGACTGCGCATGCTGGCATGCGGGACATGTTTTTGGAGCCTCTGTCCCCTCGTGGATATACCCACAGTTCCTGCAGTGCCATCTTACTTTTTTATTCTTCTTAAAGAAAGTCCCTTCTTTAATAATCTTGAATAGCTCCCTGTACCGCCTTTCATGGAACTGTTCCACCTCGCCTACCTCAGTAAAAGATTCCGCGACCTTCGGGAAGCCTTCTTCTTCCGCGATCCTGGCAAATCCAGGATAGAGTGTACCCCATTCGAGCTTTTCCCCTTCCGCCGCAGCAAGCAGGTTATCTGCTGTGATGCCGATGACCCCTGCAGGATACTTTGCGGTAATTTCTACGTCACCGCCCTGGAGGTGCTTGAAGAATATCTTTGCATGCTCTTTTTCGTTATCAGCCGTTTCGAGGAAGATAGCTGATATCTGTTCAAATCCCTCGTTCTTTGCCACACTGGCAAAATAAGTATACCTGTTCCTTGCCTGGGATTCCCCGGCAAAGGCTGCGAGGAGATTTTTTTCTGTTCGACTGCCTTTGAGGTTCATTTAGAGTTACTCCTTTTTCAATTTAGTTCATATATTTGAGTTTCCGAATTGAATTTAGGAGGGAATACCTTATATTCTTTAACCCATGCTATCCAACCATTTTCGTATATTGCTGTTGCATAATCATCGTAAAGTACTAATCCATAGTAATCATATTTTTTAGAACTTATTTTAATAGTGTTGTTATTAGTAAATATTTTGTATGAAGCTAAATCTGTCGAATCGGTATATCTAATTTCTAATTCATTATTTTCTTTAAATGTCCAAACAGTAGGTGGTTGCCATTCTGCTTCTTTTACTTCAATCCTGAACGGGATTATTGGAATAAGATTTTTATTGCTGGGCTTTGGCAAACCAACTCTATTTAAACTTGACTGCAAATCATTTATCTGCTGCTGCATTGAATTGATCTTATTTTCCATTTCATTAATTTTATTTTGGTCAACATTTTGTGAAGCCAGGGTTGATACAGGTGAAACTCCAGATTCAGGCGAGCCTTTCTCATCGACGCTATTTGGAGATTTACCCACACAGCCTGATAAAAATATTCCGATTACAATTATTATTGTAATAAAAATGATACTTTTTTTCAATAAAATCACTCCATTGTTTAATATTCTAAAATCCGTTTTCGATATTTAAATCTTTGGAAAATGCTTCAAAAAGAAAAATTAGAAATTTCGAAAAAATTAAAAATTGTCTTAAAAATTGAATTACTTCTCAAGCAGATATGCTCCTATTACGATTACAACGATTGCTACCACACTTATTAATATCCCTGTAGTGCCCCGTGGCATTGTTGCGCCTTCAACACCGCCTATTATTCCTATCGCGTACAATACATACCCTGCCATTTTTTGTGTGTTCATTTAGACCACCTGTGATTATTCTATTATAATGTTTAATACTTATAGTTTTCCTCCATAAGGTTTTTTGTACTAACAGGGAATATACCAGCGCATGCAAATCAGGACATGGTTCGGTATTTTCACGCTCGACAGAGATAGGATAACAGATGTCGAATTATTCTGGAAAGATATTGATGCCATCCTTGACCGCGTTCTCGCTGAACCTCTGCTGCTCCGGGGAAAAATAGCAGGCGAGGATCTTCGCGATCTTGCGGTGAAATACGGCTTCATTACATCAGGTGAAGAATACGATACCCTGCTCCACGAACTCAATATCAGGCTTGCAAAAAAACAGGTTGAGAGAGCGGTGACACCTGACAGGCAGATAATCGCGGCTGTGGAAGCGATCGACGATATCGATGAGACCGGGAATATCCTTGCCGAGAGACTCAGAGAATGGTACATGCTGAATCTGGGTGAAACGAACCTGAAAGGAAGAGAGCTTGCCATCTACATCGCAGGAATGAAAGAACCGGGATCGGAACCAATGAAAAGCCTGGCATCGTCCCTCCTCGGTTTATATGAGTCGCGCCACTATATCGAGGAATACCTGAAGAAAAGCATGCAAAAGACCGCGCCCAATCTCACGAACGTCAGCGGATACCTGCTCGGTGCGCGCCTTCTTAGCATTGCCGGAAGCCTTGAAAAACTCGCTTCAATGCCATCAAGCACGATGCAGGTAATAGGCGCAAGCAACGCGCTCTTCAAGCACCTTAGAGGAAAAGCGTCATCCCCGAAGCACGGCGTGATCTTCAGGCACCCTTACGTGAACACCGCGCCAAAACGGCTCCGTGGAAAAATAGCAAGGGCTGTGGCTGCAAAAATATCACTGGCTGCCCGCTATGATATGTATTCAGGGAAAATAAACGAAAGTCTGCCATCCGAACTTGAAAAGAAGGTCGCGAATATCAGGAAACAGGCAAAGAAGTCAGCCCAAGGCAAATCTGATAAGATAGCTTAAAAATCAAAAAAAACAATAACAAATGATCAAGAGATAGACATGAGCCGCCCATACGGGCTTTTATCAAAATAGCTTGTGAATGCTGAAACATCGATATTTTCTCCGCCGAACAGCAGACGGGAAAGCGATGGTCTGTTCGCATATGTCACCTGTGGTTTTCCTTCTATCCCGCCCATCCTTGCAGCCACTTCTATCGCGTCATCAAGGCTCCCGAACTCATCTACGAGCCCCAGCTCTTTCGCTTTCGCGCCAGTATATACACGTCCATCGGCAAGATCTTTCACTTTGCTAAGGGTCAGGTTCCTCCCTGATGCCACTTCACTCACAAAACGGCTGTACGATTCCGCAATGACCTGGTCAACGTACCTTTTCTCATCATCAGAAAGTCCCCTCCAGTCCCCGCCCATGTCCTTCATCTCACCGGATTTTGCTATGTAGAATGAAGTGCCGTCCTTTTCATAGAACTTAGACCTGTTCTGGAATTCCCATATCACACCAATGCTCCCGGTAATGGTATCAGGGTTCGCGATTATCCTGTCCGCAGGGGCGCTAATATAATACGCCGCGCTTGCTGCCACGTCGCCCATTGATATCACTATTGGTTTGTCGATCTTTCTCATAGCAGACAGGATCTCTTCAGCCGCCGCAGGAGAGCCGCCCGGGCTGTTTACCCGCATCACGATAGCCTTTACACCCTTGTCATCTGAAGCGTCATTCAGGCTCTTTGTGATATCTTCAGACGTGGCTATTCCGAATCCTCCCGGTATGCTGCCTGTCAGCATTATTCCCTGCACGTAAATTACTTCAACCCTGTCTGCCGATATGCCGAAATCCCCGCCCCCCATGATCATGAACAAACTGCCCGCTATGATAAACAGCAGTATGAAGACCGATATTAAATATACAACCAGTTTCCTTATATTAGTCATTATTCTAACAATGCAATTATATTACTAATATTTATCTACTTATAGTCCTCGATACAGGTCTTAAGGTACTTGGCATTGCTTGCTTTAATAAATTCATTGCAAACTTGTCTCGGGTCTCCATCCAATACGATATGTCCTTTGTCAATGAGTACAGCCCTCTGCGCCACTTCTCTTATGAAATCCACATGATGGCTCACGAATATGATGGTTGTGTTGAAGGTCTTATTGATGTTCTTTATGGAATTTGCGACATCCCGAAGCGTTATCGGGTCAAGGTCGCCGAATGGTTCATCCAGCAACAGGATAGATGGCTTTGATGCAAGCGCAATGGCGAGCGCTGCTCTTACGTTCTCACCGCCGCTCATCTGGTACGGTTTAACATCAAGAATTGATGAAGGCAGATCTACAGCTTCAAAGACCGGCTTTGCGTAATTCATTACCTCTGTAAGCGGGTAGCTCGGGAAAAGCACGCCCAGGATGGCGGGAGTATATCCCATTTTCACAAGCTTCTCCTTTGAGTTCTCTTCAGGCATGTCAGTCATCCTGTAAAGTTCATCAAGATCTTTATCAGATATGCCAAGTTCCTTTGCACGTTTCCTGGATTCCTCCACGACCTTCTGACCTTTTACTCCCAGTTTGTAAGCAAGCTGCTTTTTTATGGTCGAATGCGGTGAGAGCGCGAACTCCTGGTACATGATGCTGGTCATCCTTCGCACTTCCATTCTCCTGGGGGAATACGTGGACATCTCAACCCAATCATTATCCACCCGGAACTCTATCTCTCCTTCATCAGGATAGACAAGCCCGTCCATGGCGTGAAGGAGTGTTGTCTTCCCTGCTCCGCTTGGACCTATGAGAGCGACTATCTCGCCCTCTTTGAATTCAAGATTTATCTTGTCAAGGTCAAGCACTTCTCCCTGCCTGAACAGCCAGTATCTCTTGGAAAGATCGGTCACCTTTATCATTGTTTTATCCGATTTCCGCTGCGGCATGGGAATAGCGGGCTTCATGTTCTTAAGGAATTTCCCCAAAACATGTTCCGGCTTGCCGTCCTCTACTATCTTTCCGCCTTCGAGCCACAGCACTCGATGCGCCAGATAAGAGTGGACTTCAGGCAGATGGGAGACTACCAGGGTCTTTAGCCCGGTCTTTTCGTTCACGTTCTTTATTGTGTCGAGGACTTCCTGTTTGGTAGCAGGGCATGTCATGGTGGCAGGTTCATCCAGCAGGAGAAGATTGGGTTTAGCAGCAAGCTGGCGCGCTATCAAAAGCCTCTGCTTTTCTCCGCCGCTTAGCACTGCAGAAAAATGCTCTGCCTTCTTATCAAGATTGACAAGCTTCAGATATTCCATGCTTTTCTGATATAATTCATCATAATATGGCGAGTCTTTCTCTGGCAACTGCTCATATCCGCATTTCTCTGCATTAAGACGCCGCAGCACGCTCTCATATGCAGCGCCTGGCCACAGACCGAAATTTCGCTGAAGATGTATTGCGGTCATTTTATTCAGCCTGGCAATATCGGCATGACTGGCTCCGGGTCTGACCGTAAATCCGTCAAGCTCAAAACTGCCTTCATTGAACGGCTCCATACCGCGAAGGATCTTCAGTATGGTGGATTTACCGCCCCCGCTTCGTCCAATTATACCCAGTATCTCGCCATCTTTAATGTCAAAACTAACGTCTTTCAGGACCCTGACCGTATCAGAATCGATTACATAGTCCTTAACCAGATTATTAACTTTCAGCATAGAACCTTCTCCAGAATATGCAGCAATTGATAACTACAAATAATGCAGATTTCGTAATGTTTGAACGTCTATATATTGTTATTGCTTGATCTTTCCATTTCCGGAACGCCAAAATATGGAGAAACCATAGAAAGATTTATACTGTTAAAATGAGTAAAACAAAGGATAGTAAACCGTATTATTCGAGACTGAGGTAAAATAATGAAATTCGGCGATTTTTTTAAAAAACCAGAAAAGAAAGACCCATTACAGGAGGCTGAAGAATATAAGCTTGAAGCAAGATTCGATAAAGCGCTGGAAGCTTACAGGAACATCCTTGCCACCGACCCTTCCAACCTGAAAGCATGGTACGATAAAGCTTCTATCCATCTCACCCTTGAGCAATATGATCCCGCTCTTGAGGCTTATGAGAAGATCCTGGAGCTCGACCCTGATAATAAAAAAGCATGGCATGAGAAAGGATTCATACTTGTGAACCTGGGCAGGCTAAAAGAAGCGCTGGAATCTTATGATAAGGCGCTGGAAGCAGAGCCTGACGATCTCAAGCTCTTATCAGAGAAGGTAATGATATTAAAGGAACTGAAAAGGGATGCTGAAATCCTGAAGATATACGAAAAGCTTCTTGAAAAAGACCCGAAGAACATCAAAATCTGGTTTGACAGGGGATCGATGTTCTATGACATGGGCAAAGAGGCAGATGCATTGGCTGCTTTTGAGAAAGTGCTTGAACTTGACCCGGGCCATTCGGGGGCGATTGCGCATAAAGGACTGATCATCGGACTGCGAAGACAGTACGCCCAGAGTTTTACCATGCTTGAAAGCGCCCTTCAAAAAGACCCTTCAAACTGGTTCTCTTTATATGCAAAGGGAGTGGTATGGAAGCTCAAAGGCACAGACCTTAAATCACTTGACCGGCGTTACGACGCAATAAAATGCTTTGACAATGCGCTTCAAGCGTATGATAAAGCCACCGCATTAAATCCGAATAACTCGAAACTGTGGTATGAAAAAGGTCTTCTTTTAAGAAACATCGAGCGTGGAAATGAAGCGATAAGGGCTTTTAACAAATCCCTGGAGGTAGACCCCATGAACACAAAAGCGTGGTACGATAAGGGGGTAACCCTGAAGGAACTCGGGATGGAAGAAGAAGCAACGCGGTGTTTTGAGAAGGTGCTTGAAATAGAGCCGACGCATACGCTGGCGCGGCATAAGTTAAAACAAATGTAGGGAAAATTCAGGTAGGAAAATATACACGTTTAACCCCTGAAGCATCCGAAATACATGCAACCTTCACGAGAGATCGTGGGTATGTCCTCGCTGCCCTCTATGAACCTGACTGGCGCGTTCCGTATCAGTACAGCGGGCGTGCTCTCGTCAGCCTCGCCCATGATAAGCTGCGCGGCAGATACAAGGTTGTCAGCGGTTGCCCGCCTTGTGATCATAAGAGGCTTCCCGAAAAGGTCTTTATGTCCCCTCATATCCTCCACAGGCTCTATACCCGCGCAGCCAAGGGCAATCCCCACGCATCCCAGGCGCAGGGGTTGCGTCCTGCTGTCCCCCACTATGACCGCAAGCCTGCATCCATATTTCGCCATCAGCTTTTCCCTGATCTCGATGGCGCTGCGCTTCGGGTCTTCGGGCAAAAGCACAACATGACCTTCGGGAGCATTGGAATTATCGATGCCCGCGCCGGGTGAGAGCACGCCTTTTGTAATTGTGACAACTACACCTGGAATTCCTCCAAGTATCTCATCAGATTCACGGATTATGAGTTCCATCTTTCTGGGGTCAGTATCATAAAGTTTCGAGAGAGTAAGTGCCTTTTTTGAAGGCTTCACGCTATCAAGAGCAACGACCCTCCCCTCGGCTGTGGCGACTGCGGATTCAGCCAGCACAATAATATCGTTATCATGCGGCATCAAGCCCGCTGTGTTCATCGCCTCTATCAGCACAGAAGCCATATCATCCCCAGGTCTTATGAGTGGCGTTCTTATTGCGAATAACTGCATATTCTTAATCCCCTTTAGGGCTTACCCAAAAATAAGATTGCAGTATTTCAGAAACCAAACCGCAGATGAACGCAGATGAACGCAGATTTGTTGTCATTTTACCACACCATTTTATTTTTTATTCCTTTCTCCGACTATCTTATTTGAAAATTCATTTTCATCCATTCTTTGCGTTCTTTGCGTTCTTTGCGGTGATATTTATACACCCAAACTCCTTCATTATCTTTATCGCACAGAAATCCCCGCACATGGTGCATGGTCCCTCATGCGGCGCAAGTTCCCTTGCTCTCTCGCTGTCCAGGGCGTAATCCATCTGCCCCTCCCAGTCAAGCTCTGCCCTCTTTACCGCAAGCTCCCTGTCCCTGTCGCTCGTCCCGTATTTCACAGAATCCCCGATATGGGCAGCTATCCTGAAAGCCAGCAGACCTTCCCTTACCTGCTCCGGACCTGGAAGACCAAGATGCTCTGAAGGTGTAATGTAGCAAAGGTAGTCTGCACCCGCGCCGCTTGCCATGCTTGCGCCTATGGCTCCCGCTATGTGGTCGTATCCCACAGCCACGTCAGTTGGAAGAGGTCCTGCTACAAAAAGCGGGTACTGGGAACATTGTTTATGGAACCTGACGTATTCTGCTATCCTGTCAGCTCTCACATGCCCGCCAGTCCCCTCGATTATTACCTGTACACCTTCTTCGCTTGCCCGATTTGCAAGCTCAACGTTCTTTCTTATTTCCTCAAGCTGCGCCCTGTCGCGCGAATCATGAATACAGCCGCTTCGCATGGTATTTCCGAGTGAGAGCACGATGTCGTGTTTTTTCATGATGCCCAGTATCTTATCGAAATTTTCAACGAATGGGTTCTCGCACCTGTTGATGGTCATATAGGCGCAGGTTATGGAGCCGCCCTTTGATACCACACCCAGTATTCGTTCCCTTTCTTTCAGCATGCCAAGTGTCTTTCTGTCGGTGCAGTGGAGAACAAATGAGCTAATGCCTTCCTCTGCCTGCCTGACGAGGTTTCCAAGTATATCCTCCTCAGTCATGTTCTCAAGTCCTGTCTCAGCTACGCTCTGGTAGATCGGGACTGTGGTCAGGGGGATGGTGGTATTCTCAAAAATATTATTGCGTATCTCGCTTATGTTCCCACCCATGGAAAGATCCGTTAGCGTATCTGCGCCGTACTTTTCTGCTATTATGGCTTTTCTTACCTCTTCATCCGGGTCTATCTTCAGGGAGGATGTGCCAATATTAACATTCACTTTTGTTTTCAATCCTTTTCCTATACCGACAGACTTCCTATCCCGGCACATGATAACAGCGCTCCCCTGCGCCACACTTGAAAGCAATGCTCTTATGTCGATACCTTCTGTTTTTGCGACCTCATCCATCTGTGCAGTGGCATTTCCATTCCTTGCCTGCTCGACTTGCGTTGTCATATTCCTGCCATTTCCAGTATCTTTCCAGTGTTTTTATGAGTTCCTATCGGCATGATGTGTACTCCGTCGCAAACGCCGCGGAGTTCTTTTATAAGTTCCGCCGCTATTTCTATCCCCGCAGATTCAGGGCCCACAGCTTCAGGGTTGCCAGCTGCTGTTATCCTCCTTATCACTTCATCCGGTACCTTTACTCCGGCAATATTCTTGTTTAGGAACAGCGCGCTTTTTTCTGATCTGAGCGGGATGATGCCAGCGATTATTTTTATTTGCTTCCCGCATGCATCGTGAACTTTATCCCTGAACTCAGAGAACTTCCCGGCATCAAATACTGCCTGGGTAATAATGAATTGCGCGCCTGCCTTGATTTTTTTCTCAAGTTTCATGAGAGCGGCTCCTGTCAATTCCGTATTTGAGACCGCCCCTGCAAAGAACTCTGTTTTTCCTTCAAGCCCGTTCCCTGAGATATCAACTCCGCTATTGAGGCGTGAGATCATATCCAGAAGCTGCACAGAATCAAGATCGTACACTGGCTTTGAACCCGGATGGTCGCCTTTTGTGGGATGATCGCCAGACATCACAACAACGTTCTTTATTCCAAGGAATGCCGCGCCAAGCAGTTCGGACTGGAGCGCAAGCCTGTTCCTGTCCCTGCAGGTCAGGTGCATTATGGTCTCTAACCCTTCCCGTGACAGGGCGCTGCATGCAGCGAGCGGGCTCATCCTCATTATAGCGCGCTGGTTATCCGTGACGCTGAACGCATCCACCGCGTCTTTTATCGTCCTTGCTTCCTTCATCATCCCGCTGATGTCCGTCCCTTTCGGAGGGCTTATCTCAGCAGTGACAGTAAATTTACCTGAGAGCAATTTTTTTCTGAAGCTCAATCCCTGCGCCCCCTTTTTGAATGGTCTTTCGGTCCATGTATATGCTTAATATCTTCGAGCCTTCCTAGCGACTTTTGCCGTTCATATATTTCATCCCAGACGCATTTTCGCTCATCCACCTCGCATTTTCCTTCCACTGCGCCGCCGCACGGACCGTTGAGCATGCCCTTGGGGCACTGTCCCAGGGGGCATTTACCCCCGAAAACCTGTATGTCGCATTCCCCACACATACCGCATTGCTCCATAACGACCGCGTCATTGCATACGCCCCCCAGTGATTCAGTATCCAGAGCAGGATATACCGCCAGTCCTGTAACTGATGAGATTATGGATACGCCTCCTCCGCAGGACATAACAAGCAGAGCCTCTGCCTTTCTAATATCCGGATTCTGGGAGAGCACTTCATCCCATGAGCTTAAATTGCACGCTGAACTCAGGACAGTCCATCCAACGACATTTTTCCCTGAACCTCTGAGTTTCCTTTTCATCTCCAGCACCTCAGGCTCCCCGCCCACGTGCTGCTTTGTGGCGCATTTTCCGCAGCCGATAATGAAAATATCCTGCTCTCTAACGGCTTTCAGTAATCCCTTGAATTCCTTATGTCTTGAGATTATCATGAATACCTGAAAAAAGCATCGTTGTTCTTTTTTGTCAATTCATCAAGCAGCGAAGCGATCCTGGGCAGCCCCCTCACCTGATGCTTTATTTTTTTGATCAACCGCTCGACCTGGAGGATAGTCCCGGTGATCATAAGGTCTACTTTTTCCGTTTCATGGGATACAGCCTCACGCGGCAGCGCAGCATCCCCGCCCCGCGCAAGCATCTCCTGTTTTATTATCAGCGCTTCTGTCGTGGTTACGTTCTTCAGCAGGATGTTGTAAATTACCGTCTTTTTTTTCATTACCTGGGCTCCTGTCGGGGTTACGCCTATTGAAGTCATTACTCGCCGGGCATCTTCCTGAACTCGAATGTCAAGCAGTTCAGCTTCAACATCGCCTGAGCTTACTGCCGGAGTCCGTGCCTTCGCCCTCTGTGCCACCCTTACCGCATCCACCGTGGGCGCTACATCATGAGTGCGTATAATATGCGCGCCGTTACGCACTGCTATCGCCGTGGCTGCAAGGCTCCCGTATAACCTCTCTGCTGCTGGCTTCCCGAGCGTTTCACCAATGAATGATTTCCTTGAAATCGCAGCCAGAATGGGTTTGCCAAAAATGCGAAGTCTTCCGAGAGAGTCAATGGTTTCATAATCGTAAATTGGAAGCTTCTGCTGCGTCCATTTCCCTATGGCTGGGTCTATGATAATATTGTCAGGGTCTATTCCACTTTCTTCTGCCCCGGATATTATTCTCCCCAGCGACGATATCACAGCTTCCATGCCAACAGGATCACCCGGAACTTTATCGCTTGCCATCAGGATAACAGGGCATCCGTGTTCTATGGCTACCCCGACCATCCTTTCGTCTGCCGTAAATCCGCTTACGTCATTGATAATATCTGCCCCTGCATCCAGCGCCTCCCCTGCAATATCAGAGAACATAGTATCAATCGAGACAGGCACGGAGATATCCTGGAGCTGTCTTATCGCGGGGATGAGACGCGAACGTTCCTCTTCTTTTGATATTTTTTGCGCGAGAGGCCATGTGGAGCGCGCCCCTACATCGATGAGGTCTGCGCCTTCATCTATCATTTTCATTGCTGCATCAAGAACAGAGTCTTCCTTAACCACAGAACCTGAATAAAACGATTCCCGGCTCAGGTTTATTACTCCCATTATTCGCACAGGTTGATTGTCTCCCACTTTCAATCCTGCTATGGTTTTTTCTATCACGTTTTAGTATAATACTTTTTAAGTGCTCATAAGGTTTGTGTATTCTGCGCTAAATTTTTTTGCAGTCCTTCAATTCCTGTTCGATCATCCTGGGATGTGTCATCTGGATTATTTTTTCGAGATTCACCACATCTTCAGTATTATACCTGATAAGTGTCTCAAGGGCTTCAGTGTTGCCACGTTCATACCTGTTCCATAATCTTACTGCATCCAGTCCCGTTATACCTGCTGTTTCATCGCTTCTTGTCATACCGAGCGACACTTCAATTTTCTTAAGACCCCCGCTGTATCCTATCTTTTTAAGTGGGTACATCAGGTCAATATGAAGATGGTTGAACGTTCCACAGAACTCATGCTCGATAAAAGGAAGGTCAAAACGCGCCCCGTTGAAAGTGATCAACTGCTTATACTTTCCAAGCTCAAAAGGCGCTTCCTCAAGATTTATACCCCGGATATAGGTTTTTGTTTCTTTCCCGTTGTAAATGCCTATCATGGTTATCTTATCGTTTTGAATGGATAATCCTGTTGTCTCGATATCGACATAAGCGGTTTTTTCCTTGAAATGCCTGTACGCCCTCCACTGGAGGTTTGCCGGAATTCTCTTTGCGAAAAAAAGATGGTTCCCTGAAGAGAGCTGCTCTATGGATTCCTCAACACCTGAATGCAGAAGCCTTCTTTTAGCCATGGGCAGCTTTATTATGTTATGGTTTTTCAGGAAATCTTCCCAGCTTCTTATTCCGCAACTCCAAATCCTTCGCTCAGTAGAGGCGCCAATATTCGGAATGTGGATATATGTGTTATTGAGCATATCAATCAAAGGAATTGATCCTGTATTCCATAGTTGCAAGGTCGACTACAGTGGCTTTTGCGGGCATGGGCTGCAGATTCATCCTTTTCTGGAACTCGGTCTGGCTCTGCCATGTGCCGCTGTTTATCGTGAGCACGCCCTTGTACCTGGAGACGCCCACTGTGTGGACATGACCGCAGTGGAGTATATCGGGCACAGGGTCTATCACGAAATGGTCTTTTTTCTCGGGCGCTATAGAAACCCTGCCTCCGTATATGGGTGAAAGGTGCCTGAACCTGAGCATCGAAGCCATGGGTTTTGCCGGATCGCCGTAGGAAAAACCGTGAGTGCCTGCAATAATGTCGTCCATCGACCTGCCGTGGTAAATAAGTACCTTTACGCCCCCTATGTCAACCATTGCAGGGTTCCCCACGAACGTTATATCGCTCCTGAAAAGACGTGTTATTCTCTCCGGAAAGCGCGGCTGAGGCTCCGCCTGCCTGACAGCGTCATGGTTCCCGGGTGAGATTATTATTTTGATGTGTTCGGGAACAGCATTCAGGTATTCGGCTGCCTTTGCATACTGATCATAAATATCCAGTATCGCAAGCTCCCTGTCCTGCCCGGGGAATACTCCTATACCGTCGACCACATCCCCTGCAACGATGAGATAATCGATGTCATCCCCGAGCCAATCCACGAACCTGAGCCATGCATCTTCAAGGAAAGTCTTGCTTCCAACATGGATATCCGAAATAAATACCGCTTTTCCTCTGGCTTTCTCCCCTGCGAGCGGGACTTTCTGGGTGTTTGGGATATCAGGACGGATCATACTATTCGCGAACATGAGAGAGCTATCGCCTGAAATCGTGCCTGTCACTCCTATCACTTCATCCATGAGGAGGCTGCCTGCCAGTTCGAACAATTCCCTGTCTTTTTCTTTATGGACAAGGACCGGAATAGTGCCGGTGCTGTCTTCTACCTCAATGAGTTTATGTCCGTTGGTCGTAGTCCTGATGTCCAGTACCATACCTATTACAGAAAGGGGCTCCCTTGTATCCATGTTCCTTTTCCTGAGGCTCTCAATCGGTCTTGCACTTATTCTTTTGCGAAGCATGTCACCGAGCAGTGTGTAGCGGTCCTTGAAATAACCCACGAAATCAGTGTATTCACCTATGCAGGTGGACTGGTTCGATATGTCTTTAAGGACTGTGACCTGAGGTGCCGCTAAATTCCTGGATGTCTTTTTCACTTTTTCTCTATTCACTTCCAGGGATACGGGTATGGAAAATGGTGCTTTCCTTATGTGCTGCGCTTCGACCACAAGCACTGAACTGTCGATGCATCTCAGTACTTTCTGTATTTGTTCAAGCGAATCCCCGGTCTTAAGGATATCCAGTGCCGCCGGGTCAACCATGAACCCGGATTCTGCAAAAAGCTGTATGATCTCGCCGGTCTCCATGTCAGGAACATATATTTGTTTAATGGGATAAGATTTTTCCTCGGTAAACCTTTATATCCCCATCACTAATTAGAATCTCATAATGCCATTGCTTGAAAAAATAAGAAAATTCTACAGCGGCGACAGCTTCTGGGCAGGTCTCTTACGGGATGCTCTTTTTGTGATCGCGGTGGTGGTTGTTTTTGCTTCGGTTTCCCGCATTGCGCTGGGGCTCTGGACACCTATGGTAGCCGTGGAAAGCGGCAGCATGATACCCCATATTCAGATAGGGGATATCATACTTGTGGAGAGCATAGATCGAATTAATGTCATTACGTATATGGATGGAAAACAGAACAACTATACATCATTTGATGATTACGGCGACGTGATACTGTACAGGCCCAACGGACGGGAGGGCGTTACTCCAATAATACACAGGGCAATGTACTATGTTGAAAAGGGGGACGCAATGTGGCCGGGGGGTCCTTCAGCGCCGCATGCAGGTTATATCACGAAAGGAGATAACTCGAAAACCAATCCATCATACGACCAGCAGGGAAGCATCAGTTACATGCAGCCGGTCAAAAAGGAGTGGGTCATAGGAGCGGCGCGCTTTGCCCGCGTACCGCTCATAGGCTGTGTGTCCCTGATACCCAGAGGCAATCTTGCATGCCTTAATGTTTAAGCATACAGTTTTGTCTGGCTTGGAGGTCTGAACCCCTCGAGCTGTTTCAACCTGTAATCCTCAAAAAGCACTCTACTGGTGCTTTCGGTCGGAACGCTCAATGCAATTTCTTTTGTCCTGCCATACCTGCCCTTGCTTACCACAGTGGCATTGAGAATGCCAAGCATATCAAGTTCAGATATCAGGTCGGTCACACGCCGCTGCGTTAGACTTTCAATCCCTATGATCCGGCACATCTGCTTATAGATGTTATATGCCTCGCCTGTCGTGATGTTGCTGTCACCGACGTTATTTAGCACCACTGCGCTCAGTAGAACGAGCTTCGACTGCGTGGGCAGCGTCTTTACTACCTCGACTATCCTGTCCGTCTCTATCTTCTCCTGCGCCTGCCTTACGTGGATCTCAAGCACTTTCGCAGATTTTGAGCGCTCGGACAACTCCCCTGAAACACGCAGCAGGTCAAGCGCTCTCCTGGCATCTCCATGTTCCTGTGCTGCGTACGCTGCGCATAGCGGGATCACTGTTTCCTCGAGGACGTTAGGCTTGAAAGCCATCTTGGCTCTTTCCTGCAGGATGTCCCTGAGCTGGTTGGCATCGTATGGAGGAAATATGATCTCTTCTTCTCCCAGAGAGCTTTTTACCCTCGGATCAAGGAATTCCGTGAATTTCAGATCATTTGTAATACCTATTAAACTGACCTTGGCTTTCTTGAGGTCTGAATTTATCCTTGTAAGATTGTAAAGCACATCATCCCCTTTAGCAACGAGTTTGTCCACCTCATCCATTATTATTATCGCAATGCGTCTATCAGAGTCCAGCGCGTTCTTGAATTCTGTGTATACCTGATCGGTTGGCCAGCCGGTCATGGGGATCTCTTTATCGAAATGCCTGGCAAGAGATGCAAGAAGCCGGTATTGAGTATCCACGATCTCGCAGTTTATGTATATCACCACACTCGGTGTCCCGTATAATTCCCCGGTCCTTTCAAGCTCCTGACCAACATGTTTTGCAACAGCCGTTTTTCCGGTCCCTGTTTTTCCATATATTAACACATTTGACGGCGTCTCCCCACGCAGCGCGGGGACTAACACAGTTGCCAGAGCCTTCACCTGATCGCTTCTGTGAGGAAGATAATCTGGCGTATATGTCGAGCGAAGAACTTCTCTGTTCTCGAAGATATTTACTATAGTCAGCATATCTTCGAAGATTCCCTTTATTGTTATAGTTCCGTTATCCAATACTTCGACCCTCCTTAACACATGCTGCAATGGAAGGAAAGGTATTAAGAGTTTTGGTAAAGACCCCTGTATTTCAGATGGAAAGATGTGTTATTCAAAACGAGCATTATAAGGATTCAGCTCTATGCATTTTTGTTTATTTCTTTGTTATATAAATAGGTCTATATGATATCTCTTGAAATTTTCATGTAACCCCTTTATTTCAACTGGAACACAGCCCGTTATGCCCTACCCCCTTGTTTCGTGTGGAAGTCGATAACTAATATTCCATGGATGATAGATAATATCAATTAAAACCAATGTGTCCTTCTTTGGTATTTACAGTATATAATACTTTCTGTTTTTACTAAATATATTTCTTATTTTATTAAAATTTTATAAAAACTCAATTATTTAACGACCAAAACCAGAAATAAAATGTTTTCCATGCGAAATACAGGGGTAGGTTGGAAGCGCGCATCCAGGCTATTCAGGATCTGAACCTATTTATCTACGGGAATCGTTTCCAGCTGACTGGATAAGCCCCAGATCAAAGTTCTTGTATGAAGAGGAACATTTGGATCATTTCCTATATCATCGAGTCTTGACACGACCATTGCAGCCCGTGTCGAAGGAGGGGACTTCTCATTTGAAAGCGTAATTTTCATACTATCCGCGTTGCGTCTTATGTTCTTCGGGACAGAATCATCATTGATGATCCTGTCAAGTACCTCAATGCTCTGCCTTATTACTTCGTTCGGGTTTGGCGGCATGATTATGGCTCCATGTATATTACCTATATAAAATAAGCGTGCATAATTGAACTGGTGCAAGAAAAGACTTTCGGTGATTCAGGTGATTTATGAACGATATTGATGAGAAACTGAAAATGCAGAGAATAACAAGACTCCTTGAGAAAGGCGGAACCATGCTGGCAACGTCGCATGAATGCGGAGCCCCTATGTTCAGGTATCAGGGAAAGGTGCTATGCCCGGTATGCGATACAGGAACAGGGGAGGAGAAAAAGACGGCAGTAGAGCCAGACGCATCAGCAATGCCACCGCGGATCCGGAAAGAGAGCGTTCCTGAAATCCCTTCCCGGATACAGGGAGATAACGCTCAGATCGCCCCGATGATAAAAAAGAAGACCCAGGAGATCGCCGGGAGTCTTGATAATGAGACCGACCTTCACAGGACCAAAGAGAAGCTGGAATGCATCGAGCTGGGGATAAGGATATTGAAAATGCTGGGGTGAAGTAAAGCTCTTTAATTTGAGGACGGGTTTATGATAGTTATATTATCCTCCCCCTCTTCCTCTTCTTCATTATATATTCAGACAATCTCTTCTTAAGCTGCATGTATTCCACATCAGATAACCCCGTCTGCGTAAGCGCAGAATCCCTCAGGAAACATGGCTTTGTTATCTTGCAGCACCATGCCATGCTCCCGAAACAGGTCCCTTCCCCGGGCTCAAGAGGCGTCCCATGTGTAAATCCGATCTTTAGCTTCATAAACTCCTCTGCGCTTATGCCTGCCTGTTTCAGCGCAGCGTGCAGCGCGCACGGCTTGACCGGGAGGCAGCAGAAAGCAAGAGCCCTCAGGTCTCCGCCGCCGCAGATGTGCTTTGGCGCGTTGTACCAGCCGGTCATGGACTGGAAAGCGCTGACCTCTTCCACAAGATGATCGATCAGATGGGGATCTTCAAGCAAACCGCGTGCCACTGAAACCATATCAGCCCCATGAGAGAACATCTCTTTCGCGCTCTCAAAGTCCACCACGGAGTTGTTGCCGATTATGAAAAGGTCTGTGGAATTGCGGACCCGTTTGATGACGCCGACATCCATACCCTCCGGATGCATGGCATCAATATGTATGATATCCGCTCCCGCCTTCTCGATAGCTTTTGCCAGTTCCACATCATTCACCACGTTCGCCCGTGTCTTGACCGAAAGCACTACACCGGTCTTTTTGATTTCACGGATATACTCGCACAGCCTTGAATCGTCTCTTAACAATGCTTCACCCGCGCCAAGCTCCAGCATCTCCGGCTGCCTGCAGTGCGCATTTATTTCAAGTATCGCGCCTGAATCCTTTGCCAGTCGGGCTGCCTCCATAAATGGTTCTAACGATGCAGCGCGCACATTGACCGCGATGCTCGTTAAACCCTTAGAGGACTTAAGCTCTTTTTCCAGGAAATCCATTGGATGGTCAGAAACAAATTCTTTTCTGCCGCGCGAAAGTTCTTTCCTTGCAGCATCGTTTGTCTTTGCATCCAGATTGAAACCTCCAAGCACTACCAATCCGGCATTTCCGAACGTTGCAGCGAACCTGGAATCCGTAATTCCAGCCATAGGGGCAACTGCAATGGGGTTTTTTAGAGATGCATAGCCGACCTTAATATTGAACAACTGTTTTATCACGATAAATCCTCATAGTTTATTTTCAGGATTTCACTTACAGATGTCTGATTATTTAAGAATCTTACGCAATAACAATTTTATCTTTTCCTAAAAACAATTTCATAAACCTTTTATATCTATACTCCTTTTTAAACCATTAAAATACAAGGTGGTCAAATGGCAACAAACGGATTTTTTGATAACTATTTACCGTTCGCGATACTGTTAGTGATCGGTATCGTCTTCGTGGCAATCGCTTTATTGATGTCAAGGATGATCAGACCGAGCAATAAGACAAAGGTTAAATTATCCACGTACGAATGCGCAGAAACCCCGGTTGGAGATGCCAGGATACATTACAATATACAATATTACTTGATCGTGATAGTCTTTCTTATTTTTGACGTAGAAGTCCTGTTCATGTACCCCTGGGCTGTGCAATTGAAGGAATTGGGCGGACTGGGTTTCATTGAGATGGTGCTCTTCATAGAAGTGCTCATAATCGGTCTTGCTTACGCATGGAGAAAGGAGGCATTAGATTGGATCCAGTAACCATAGACACAACAAAGATCAAAACGACAAAGAGAAAGCCAGAGACCGCTCTTGAAAAACTGGATGATACAGGGCTTATCAGTACTGTTCTTGCAGCAAAGGACAGAGAAGGATTCATTCTTTTGACCACCATCGACCAGATCATCAACTGGGGGCGCCTGAGTTCGCTCTGGCCCGTAACTTCAGGTCTTGCCTGCTGCGCGATCGAGATGATGGCTGTTTCCATGGCGCATCACGACATTGCACGCTTCGGGATGGAGGTTTTCAGGGCAAGCCCGAGACAGGCTGACCTGATGTTCGTAGCAGGGACAGTGACCAAGCGGATGGCGCCAAGGGTGAAGCAGCTCTATGAAATGATGGCTGAACCCAAATGGGTGATCTCAGTGGGAAGCTGCGCCAACACAGGAGGACCTTATCATGAGTCCTACTGTGTCCTGAAAGGCGTAGACAATATCATTCCCGTGGACGTCTATATCCCCGGATGTCCCCCGCGCCCGGAGGCGTGGCTGTACGGCATCATCCAGCTAAGGCAGAAGATAAAAAATGAAGGGTATGGCGTAAAATGGGGGCTCAATAAATGAACCCGGCAGAGGAATTAAAATATTCGCTTCCAAACTCGGTGATCAGCGTGGGCGTCCAGACCAACAAACCCCTTGCGGTCATCAAGAAAGAGGATATGTTAAAAGTGGCGGCAAAAGTCAAGGAGATGGGTTTTGACAATCTATCTGTTATCACGGGCGTGGACTGCGGGGACAGGTTCGAGGTGATATATAATTTCTTCTCTTATAAGAAAAAACTGAACCTTGCGCTGAAAGCGGTTCTTGACCATGCATCTCCGGAAATCGACTCAGTTACATCCATCTGGAAAGTCGCGGACTGGCTGGAGCGGGAGACCTATGACCTTGTGGGGATAAAGTTCAATGGTCATCCAGATCTTAAGAGGATACTTCTTCCGGAAGGATGGATGGGGCATCCCCTCAGGAAAGATTATGATATGAGCACGGAGCAGTTCGTGACCATAGGGGAGGACGGAGAAGACATTGTGAGTACCGACGGATCAAACCTGTTGAGGAGGAAGTAACATGGAAACAGAAACGCTTCTTTTAAATATGGGTCCGGTGCACCCCAGTACGCACGGCGTGCTTCGGTTCAAACTGAGGATGGACGGCGAGATAATAAGGGACTGCCAGATCGTTGTGGGTTATCTCCACAGAGGTACAGAAAAACTCGGGGAGATGAAGACATACCTTCAGTTCATCCCTTATACGGACAGGCTTGATTATATCGCAGCCATGCCCAACAACTATGCTTATGTTAAAGCCGTAGAGGAACTTGCCTGCATTGAAGTGCCGCAAAGGGCAGAATACATCCGCGTGCTCGTGATGGAGCTTAACAGGGTAGTGAACCATCTTGTGTTCATGGGCTCGCTGCTGCTTGATCTCGGCGCTTCTACCATGATAATGTACGGGTTCAGGGAACGAGAGAATGCTCTGCAGCTTTACGAGATGCTCTGCGGAGCAAGGATGACATTCAATTACATCAGACCCGGCGGGGTCAGGGAAGACCTGCCGGACGGTTTCATACCAAAACTCAATGAATTCATCAAGGACATGGAAAAACGCATCGTGGATTACGAGGAACTGGTCAACGGTAATGAAATATTCCTTATGAGGACGAAGAACATCGGTGTAATAAGCGCGGAAGAAGCCATCAATTTCGGGATGACCGGTCCGTCGATGCGCGGGTCTGGTGTGGATTACGATATAAGAAAAGTGGAGCCTTACTCCATATATCCGGACCTTGATTTCAGGGCATGCATGCGCAGGGAAGGCGACAGCTATGCCAGGTATCTGGTCAGGCTGGATGAAATAAGGGAAAGCATGCACATACTGAGGCAGATAGCGGATACCATACCTGGAGGAAAGACAATTAACCAGAGATACGGGATAGCGCCAAATACAGGGGCGCCGTCCGCGGTCCTGTCATATTTCCCGCGTATATTCACGCCGCCGGCGGGCGAAGTGTACAGCAGGATAGAGGCGCCGAAGGGAGAACTGGGCTTCTACGTCGCAAGTGACGGCACAACGAAACCCTATCGTGTGAAGATACGTTCCCCTTCTTTCTGCAATCTTGTAGCTTTACCAAAGATGGTCGCAGGTCTTAAGATACCTGACCTGATAGCTGCTTTTGGTACTATTGACATTGTTCTTGGCGATGTGGACAGGTGATACGATGATAACAAACGCTTACGATTTGATAGTAGCTATACTGAGCGCAATTGGATTATACGATATGATACTGGGTTTCTTCCAGGACATGGGAGCAGAGTACGTCCTGAGGATAATAATCGTTCTGGTAGTAATTGCTGTTCTGCTTGTTTTCGTGCTTTTAACTGTGATGTTCCTGTCCTGGCTTGAACGAAAAATGTTCGCTGTTGTGCAGTCCAGGTACGGACCAATGGTGACCGGTCCTCACGGACTTTTCCAGCCCATTGCTGATGGGATAAAGCTTCTTGGAAAGGAGGATATTATCCCGGCAAGTGCAGACAGGTGGATATTCACCCTCGCTCCGTACATAGTTTTCGTGTCTGTATTACTTGTTTACATACCGCTTCCTTTCGGGAGATCGCTCATAGTATCTGATCTGAAGGTGGGTCTGCTCTATATCATTGCAATATCCGCAGTCACTCCGGTATCAATATTACTTGCTGGATGGGCGTCCAACAACAAATATTCTTTAATGGGCGCCATAAGAGCCGTGGCACAGGACATCAGCTACACCATACCGCTGGCAATTACTGCGATCGCGGTCGTTGTATTCGTAGGGTCATTGAGCACGCTGGAAATAGTCAATGCCCAGAGCGGCTACTGGTTCGGTATTATCCCGAAATGGTTCATCTTTTTACAGCCTCTTGGGTTCATATTGTTCCTCATTGCGTGCATTGCTGAAATGGGACGCATTCCTTTTGACTTCCAGGAATCCGAGCAGGAGCTTGTTGCGGGTTTCTTCACAGAATACAGCGGCATGAAGTTCGCCATGTTCTTCCTTGCCGAATACGCGCATCTGTTCGCGGTCTCAGGGATAATAGTCACGGTCTTCCTGGGCGGATGGAATGGACCTGTGCTTCCCATCCTGCCCTTCGAGCTGACCTCGCTGATATATTTCATGATAAAAACATACGCTGTGATCTTCTTTGCCATGTGGTTGAGGGACACGGTCCCGCGAGTCAGGATCGACCAGCTCCTTAACCTGGGCTGGAAGATCATGATACCTCTGGCATTGTTGAACCTTCTGGTAGCGGCTTTTGTGGTGACGGCAGGGGTGATCTAAATGGCGTGGATAAGCAGGAACTGGGCAATGATAGGGATCATAAAAGGGCTTATCGTCACGATGAAACACATCCTCCAGATAGGGAACAGAAAGACAGTAACTGTGCAGTACCCTTATGAACGGATGAAGGTGGCGCCAAGGTTCAGGGGCAGACACGCTGTGGACGAGGACGCATGCATAGGATGCGGGATATGCGAGACGACCTGTCCCAATTCCACGATACAGATAGTCAAGTACGGGACAAGATGGTTCCCTGAGTTCAATCTCGGGATGTGCCTGTTCTGCGGTCTGTGCGTGGACGCATGCCCGATGAACGCTTTGAAAATGACAGGAGAATATGAACTGGCTGATTATACAAGGGAGAGCCTGGTGTATGGTCCGGAAAGGATTTTGTTCAAGAAAGAGGTGAGTAAATAATGGATACTGTATTTTTAATTGTTTCAATTTTCACAATGATCTCATCGATTATGGTGGTCTTCTCAAAAAAATTAGTCCACAGCGCTGTATATCTGGCAGGAGCGTTCATGGGCACTGCCGGGCTGTTCCTGTTACTCAAGGCAGAGTTCGTTGCATGGGCACAGGTGCTTGTGTATGTAGGAGCGGTCGTAACACTAATACTATTCACAATAATGTTAACCAGAAAGGGAGAGGAAGAAAATGCTGAATAAGATCCTTAATTTAATAGTCGCTCTGCTGTTATTCACAGCGATGTTCATATCTATCGATGACAGTATCAGTGTCTGGTCAGGAAAAGACCAGGCAAATGAGATAACCGTCGAGCAGCTCGCAAACGGAGCAGGTGGGATATTCAGTAATTATGTCTTTTCATTCGAACTGCTGTCGCTGTTATTGATAGCAGCCCTGATCGGTGCGCTGTATATTGCTAAAAAG
>JAYTKX010000053.1:0-2956 GCA_043729865.1 Methanobacteriota archaeon | reverse complement strand
TTTGCTGCAATAATATGGTTTATGAAAAAGCTCGGTCCCACCGCGCTTGTCGGACTGCTTTTTACTATCATCGTCATGTTCTCTTTAAAGGGCGAGTTCATTGTAAAACTCCCCATGGATGTATTGAGAATTGCAATTCCGCTGCTTGTCTATTTCATTATTATGTTCGGAGTTTCATTTTTCATGTCGCACAGGCTCGGGTTTTCCTACGACCAGTCCACTACCCTTGCATTCACTGCGGCAAGCAACAATTTTGAACTCGCGATCGCTGTGGCTGTCGCAGTGTTCGGGATAGGCTCAGGTGTGGCGTTCGCTGCAGTCGTGGGACCACTTATTGAAGTGCCTGTAATGCTGGGACTTGTACATGTCGCACGAAGAGCCAGTGTGATATGGTTCGATGAAAGAGGTTTGCCGAAGTAATTTGCTGCAATAATATGGTTTATGAAAAATAAAAAACCGCAGATAAACGCAGATGGACGCAGATTAATAGCGACGTATCCGCGTTTATCTGCGTTCATCTGCGGTTAAAATATATGCGGAAATTTAAGAATCGTGCTATAATTGATAAAAATATGACAAACCATATCAACGCCTGGAACAGCGAATATAAAAGCAGTATATGGAAAGGGCATTATTCGCTTGACCCCCTGGGCTCACGCTGCAAGGGGCGCCTGCTGGATGCAGGATGCGGGAGCGGGAAATACTCAATTCCGTTACAGATGCGAGGGTTTGACGTGATAGGTGTGGATGTATCACCGGTTGCTCTTAAGATGGCAGTGGAAGGGAGTGAACGCAGGGAACTGGACATAAAATTTCTGGCGGCAGATATCTGCCATCTTCCTTTTCCAGACGCATCATTCGATATCATATGGTGCTACGGGGTCATTCAGCATCTCATGTCAGATGAGAGGGAACTTGCTGTGGGCGAATTCAGGAGGCTTCTTCGCAAGGAAGGTGTGTTATTCATTGAAGTATTCGGGGAAGAAGATATGAGGTATGGCGGGATCGAAGTCGAGCCCAATACCTTTAAGAGAAAAAATGGCATCATTTACCATTATTTCAATGAGAATGAATTGAATGGATTATTTGGTGGATTTTCATGCAAGGTAGTAGAGTCAAAAAAGGATAAGCGATTCAATGGACGTGTTTATATACGTCATATGATATCTGTTGAAGCAGAAAAATCATGAATCATATATGCAGAAGCGGCAGAAAAATATATATCCGGTGGTTGTATATTGTTTACTGAATGAAATCGGCATTAATTGTTACAGTCTTACTTATCCTTGTCATGACTTTATTAATTCCATTTTCTGGCGGGACGCCCGATAACAGGTCACTGGATATCACTTCACTTACTATAGATTTTGATAGAACGGACGCGATCTTCACAGTCAATTATGACATGGGTGGACTGCCAAAGATGTTCATACTTCTTCTGGGAAGCAAAAGTCTTGAGCCAAAAATAAAATCTGTGTTCTCAGAATTCGATTATGATATTATTAAAATGGACGCGGAAAAAGCGGTTCTGAGGGTAAGGAATATCTCACGGCTGGATAAAGGATATTATTTACATGATGCGAAAAAGCTCGGTGAATATATAGACACGGTCTATATTTATACGACCGATTCACCTCGCCCCAGGGAATATTCCCATATCAATTCGACCCAGTACACCTTTTACCGCTCATGATGTTTCTTTTTCTGGAAGACAGATGGAAGATGGACGATATACGTGCCGTCCTCCTTGAGCGCCAAAACGATCTCATCACGTTTCATTATTGAGTCGAGGTTCAACTCGTACGAACCCGGCGAGAGTATCCTTACGGATTCGACCCTGTCGCCAATCTCCTCTTTTTTCTTTTCCACTCCATATCCTTTCGGTTCAGGATGCGCAGACTTATTTCCAAGAAGTTCATCAACTTCTTTTATGAATGCAGAAGCTGCCGGGGGAATCGATTTTTCACCGATGATGTCCATCTGTCCTGAGGAGTGGGCTGCTTCATCCCTTACATAAAGGAACTTATTCCACCCGCATTTCGGACAGCCGTTCAGTATAATGGCTGCACCATCCCTGAATACGCCTTCGCATCTGGTGCATTTATGGGGCATGATCCTACGGTGAGACCATGGCGCTTATCAGGTCCCTGTCCTTTCTTATTGTCTTAAGTTGCGCTGCAGAACCTATGACAGTAAGCCGTGTCTTTATCGTGGTCTTGCCCAGAAGCTTGCTCAAAAAGGTATCATTATGCTTTACAGGATAACTCTCTATCTCTATTCCTGAGAAATCATCAGGCGCGATCTCTGTCATGGTAAGTTCGATGAGCTTATTCTGTTCTATCGGAGTGAGACCTTTTTCCAGTACAAGAATCTTCCCCATCCTGACTTCATCAAGGATCAAACGCACTTTTTCCATGGGGGTCATAGCATCAAGCTTATCTTCTGATATCAGATCCAATTGAATTCCTTTCATTATTATCACCCGAAATGTTGTGCAATTTCTTTATACAAATGGTCTATGTTCTGCCCTTCGAGGGCTGATATCGGCACCAGAGGATGCTGCGGGAATGCGCTGTGTATCCTGGCGGGCGAGGAGGTTGGAAGGTCGATCTTATTTGCCGCGATAAGAAGCGGAAGTTTCCGCGCTTCCATATTGCCTATGACCGTGACGTTGACCTGTGTGTATGGGTCTTCCGTTGCGTCCATCACAAGTATCACCCCATCAAGGTCGTCCAGCCATTTCACGGCTTCAATAACACCTTCAGTGGCTTCTTTTGCGCGCCTCTTTGATTCCTCTTCATTCATGCCGAATGCCATGAAATCGTGAAAATCGATCCTCGTAGCAAGCCCGGGCGTATCTATGATGTCCAGCGTCACTGAGGAACCGTTTGATTCGATGGTCACGCCCTCCCGCCTCCTGGCTCTGCGTGTCTCATGGGGTATCGCCGAAACAGAA
>JAYTKX010000052.1:0-45928 GCA_043729865.1 Methanobacteriota archaeon | reverse complement strand
CACTTCATCGTTGAACCTGCCAGACGATGCATAGTGCATCCCGAAAGCATCGTTTGGCATCAGGATGTTCTTGCCTGTGAGGTATGTGAACATGCTGTCAGGCCAGTGCAGCATTGGGGCAGCCACGAAAACGAGATTGTTCTTGCCGAGGCTGATGGATTCGCCTGATTTAACGACCTTGAAATTCCATTTCTCATGGTAATGCTTGAATATGCTCTCGTTCCCCTTTTCCGAGACCACGACCGTAGCGTTGGGGATGAGTTTCATCAGTTCAGGAAGACCGCCTGAGTGATCAACCTCAGCATGGTTCGCTATCACATAATCTATTTTGCTGATATCGGTGATCTTCTGTATGTTCTCTATCATCTGCTGTGAGTAGGGTCCCCAGACCGTGTCCACGAGCGCGATCTTCTCATCCACTATCAGATATGCGTTGTAGGTCGTGCCCCTGTGCGTGGAATATTCGTGTCCGTGGAACTTCTTTATGTTCCAGTCCACGACTCCTACCCAGTAGACACCGTCTTTTAATTCAACGACCATTTTTTATCACTCCTTTTTGCTCCATGTATCAGTAATTTCAGTTCTATTCTATTTAATACTATTGAGAAACCTGTTTTTCACACCTGAGAAAGGATTAAGTATGATAGTGCATATTCACAGTCCACCCCGCCTTAACTCAGTGGTCAGAGTGCGCGGCTGTAGTATGGATTATGTGCGATATGCACACATTAACGCGCAGGCACCGCGAAGTCCCCGGTTCGAGTCTGGGAGGCGGGACTTTTTTACTTTTTTTTTATTTCTCCGATAAGTGACCTATTTAAATCCCGAAGGCAAATAAGAGCCCATGCTTCGCATAACCTTCCTTGGCACAGGCGGCACCCTTCCCACGATAAACCGCAATCCTTCAGCCATATTCGTCAACAGGGAGGGTGATATGATGCTCTTTGACTGCGGCGAAGGGACTCAGCAGCAGATGATGCGCGCAAAGACAGGCATGAAGATATCATCCATATTCATCACGCATTTCCATGCAGACCATTTCCTTGGCATCCCCGGGCTCATACAGACCATGTCCTTCAACGGGCGGACTGAACTCCTGGACATATATGGTCCTGTTCGGACAGAACAGATGGTAAAATTCATGCAGGAACTTGGCTACTATAAACCGGGATTTGAGATCAATGCGCACGAATTAGAGGCTGGGGATATTATTGATAAAGGAGAATACTCCATTAAAGCTGTCGCCACAGAACATGGTGTTCCGAGCCTCGGGTACGTTCTTGAAGAAAAAAGCCGCGCAGGGAGATTTAACCGGGAAAAAGCCATTGAGCTTGGAGTGCCTGTAGGACATATGTTCTCAAAGCTGCAAAAAGGTGAAGCCGTCACAGTGAACGGACGAACGATAAAGCCATCACAGGTAATGGGACATAGTCGTCCGGGCAGGAAAGTGGTATATAGCGGGGACACGCGCCCGTGCGAATCCATTGAAAGAGAAAGCGCAGGCGCAGACCTTCTCATCCACGACGGGACATTCGCGGACGAGCTTCGTGACTGGGCGCTTGAGACAAAACATTCGACTTCTTCCGAAGTGGCTCTCCTTGCAAAAAAAGCGAACGTCAGGCAATTGATACTCACACACTTCAGTTCAAGGTACTCGGAAAACATCGAGCCTTTGCTGCTGGATGCAAAAGGCATATTCGAGAACGTAAGGCTGGCTGAGGAATTAATGGAAATTGAAATCCAGCTTCGCGATAAATAACCGTTAAATATACGCAGCTACATATTAAACAGGGATCGGGTTGAACTCCACAATAATGACTTTCAAACTGGAAATCGAGAGGCTTGGCAACATTCTTGATCTTGATGAGTATAAGATAAAAGAAGCTCTCGAACATGGTAAAAGCACACTCATATCCCCCAGATTCTACAATAAAGGCGTGTACCGGGTCAGGAATACGGACAGCGGCAGACTTGAGAACATGGCGATAAACATCGAAAAAATAGCTGCTGTCACCTATGAAGGTCTTGTCAGGGAACTGGGAGACGGGTGTGTGGACAGGAACCTGTGGAATGATGTGCCTGAAGGAGAACCGATATTCTTCTATTCCTTCAAGCTTGATAAATTCGTGAAGTGAGCTTACAGCACCCTGAACGGCTGCACCCGCTCAAGCAGCATCCCTTCGACGATGATGGGATAATCCTTCTCAGCGCTTTTTATGGCATTGGTGAGCTTCCAGCTCTTATCTGAAAATATCGTGATGAGAGGCTCGCCTTTCTTGACCTGCTCGCCCTTTTTCCTATGGATCCAGACCCCTGCCCCGATATCTATGGGAGCGCCCGCGATCCTTGCGATCTCGATGATGCGCTTGTTATCAAATTCGATCACATAACCGTCAGCAGGCGATAAAAGGTCTCCCCTGTGCTCTCCCGGTTTGATATCCGTATATGATATTTTCGGATCCCCGCCCTGCGCTTCTATTATCTCTTTGAGTTTCAAAAGTGCTTTGCCTGACCGCAGCGTCTCCATCGCCTGATCTTTTCCATGCCCCTTGGCAGCGGCGCCCCCCATTTCAAGCAAAATACCCGCAAGAGCCGTGCTCTTCTCAATGAGACTGTTTGGTCCCTGCATCGTTTCCAGCACTTTCAGAGCTTCCCGCACCTCGATAGCGGGCCCTATCGTCCTGCCCACAGGCGAGGCGCCGTACGTCATCGCGCATTCCACGCTCATCCCGAGCCGCTCGCCCAGATCGATCAGGTCTCTGGCGAGTTTTTTTCCCTCTTCGACCGTATGGACTTTGGTGCCTGCTCCCGTGGGAATGTCGATAACAACGCAATCGGCGCCTACAGCGCCTTTTTTTGCCATTATGGATGCGAGAAGCTGGCAGCGCGGGTCGATCGAAAGCGGATACTCGGCGCGTATAAGTTTATCGTCAGCAGGAGCGATGTTGGTAGCCCCTCCCCAGACTATCACACCTCCAACTTTTTCGGTCATGGTTTTAATCTCATCGGCTGAGAATTCAACAGGAGCGAGAACTTCCATCAGGTCTGCCGTGCCGGCTGCGCCGGTAATCGCTCTTGAACTTGTCTTGGGTATCAGAAGACCATTGGCAGCTATTATGGGGACCACGAGCAGCGATATCTTGTTACCCGGCACGCCGCCAATGCTGTGCTTGTCCATAATGGGATGCGTATCGAACTCGATCTTTTCACCAGTATCTATCATCGCCCGTGTCATCCATTCGATCTCGTCGTTGGTCATCCCATGGATGTAGGAACTTGTAACGAATGCAGCAAGGTCGATATCGGTCAGGTTTTCTCTCACGATGTCCTGGATGATATCGTGTATTTCTTCCTGCGTGAGTTTCTGCTTGTCCATCATCTTCTTGATGAACCCTACTGAACTCGGTCTTGATGTTGGAACGATGTTCACAGTAAGTGGGCATTCTGCCCCAAGCTTAACGCATACGTCCTGGTAAACCCCGACATTTCCTTTTGAGATCATATCCCCTATCTCAGCTATTGCGGTCAGGTAGCTGTGGTCTTTTATCTGCACGCGGTCCCCTGCCCTCACCCCGATCTCCTTTGCATCCTCAGGATTTAGCACTACTTTATATTTACCTGCCTTGATCTGAAGCTGCTGCACTTTGAATTCCATCATTATCAACTCATTTTTAGTCTATAGTCTGCAATATATATAGCACTATGGATTATATAACGAAATACAACCATAATAATCCTATCTGATTTTTTTCAGTTATTAGGTTTGTTTATACGAAACAGGACTTTATCGAACCATATTACACGTTTTTAAGATATATAGAACTTTAAAAACCAATTCAGACAGTAAGTATGTTTATATTCCGTGCCAGTCTATTATGTGTAATGGCAAAAGCCAATTACGAGGTGTAATTATGAGATTAAGAAACATAACATTGGCAGGTATTATCCTGCTTATGCTTGCGTTTGTCATAAGTCCTGTTAACGCAGCAGCGAATGATAACGCAACCATTGGTACCATCAGCAGCGATGCAGTAGCTGCTGATGGGGACGGAGAAGAGCTTGTTGATGATATAGAACCTGAAGAAGGTATAATAGGTCCGGATCATGTTCTATACAAGCTTAAAATAGCATTCGATGACCTCGATGTTGCCTTCACATTCAATGAGAGCGAAAAGGTCGGCAAACAGGTCTCAAAGGCAAGACACAGGCTCGCCGAGATAAAGTCTGCGCTCAAGAAGAATAATTCGCGGGCAGCAGACGCGGCGATAGAACAGTATAGAGAAGATACCCTAAAAGCTGAAGACTCCATATCCAGGCTCAAGACAACTGATGGCGGACTTGTCAGAGCCCAGGCGATGATCGCCAAGCACGGTTATGTTCTGGAAGGACTTATTGAATCCCACCCGAATAATACAGGGCTACTGAGAGCGTACAATAACAGCGAGAGGCTCCTTGTCAAGTTCGAGTCAAAGACCAGCATCAAACTTGAACGCAAGACCGATAAGATGGGTCGTAAAGTGCTAAGACATGTCAGGGTTGAAGACGATGAATCCGGTGAATATGAGAAGACCAGTGTTAAAGCTTCAGTGGAAGATAACAAAACTCACGTCAAAGTGGAATTGAAATTCGTCACGAACAGCACTCAACCCGCAGATATAGCCGGAGATATCTCCGACAGAGTGGCTGCAATTAAAAACAATGTATCAGGTCTGATAAAGATCGAACGCGACGGCGAGGAAAATGATGATGAAGCTGAGCCTGAGGTTACAGTGACCGGCGGACCAACTACAACGTTGACAACAACTCAAGCAGTTACCCGGGCGGCAAATCTGTCCAGAGAAAAACTGAAAGCTGAAGCTGAGGTCAAAGGAAATACGACCAGAGTCAAGTTTGAGTATTCGTTCTTCCTGAATGTAACAGAAGATCCTGCTATCATCACCGGTGTCGAGGGAAAACTATCTACTCTGACAGATGAAAAGATCCTGAACGCGCTGGACGTAAAGGTCAATGAAAAGAGAGTAGAGATAAAGGAAACGAAACGGGATGAAAAGAAGAAAGTAGATATCCAGGAGAGAAACCAGGAAAACAGGAATACAAGAATAGATAGGGAGATATCAAATCGGTCAGAAGATGGTAAACAAGAATAGGTGAATTTCACCTATCTTCTTTTTTTTTAATGCAACCCTGTGTTTTTTATACTTAAATAACAAATATATATAAAACATGGTGTCGAAGATATCGTTAACAGTTCTAATATTCTTATTACTCTTCTCTACTGTGAGCGCCGCACCTGATAATAATTATAAAACAACGTACACTATCAATGTGAAAGATGACGGCACTGCTGTCTGGTACGTGGAATACAGGACACAGCTTGTTACAAAGGAAGATTTTGATGCGTTTGAGAACTATACCGGGCAGCTTAAACCGGTATATCTTAATGAATTCAGAGATTTAATGCAAAAGTCTGTATCCACGGCATCGAATGCCACATCCAGAAAAATGATGGCTGGAGGCTTCACAGGCGAAGCGAGCGTCCAGACCGCGCCCACAGGGAACTACGGGGTTGTGCATTATTCCTTCACATGGACTGATTTTGCAAGGATGGATGTGGATAAAAATATGTACCTCGGCGATGTTTTTGTGGGAGGATTATACCTTTCAAAGGACAATACGCTGATAATCCAGTACCCTTCAGGATTTACCGTAAAACAGGTAACTCCCCAGGCTGACCTGGTTCGCGATGGAATGATATGGTATGGACTTCGTTCTTTTAATGCCGGAGAACCTAATATCGTTCTCTTAAGACCATCTATTTCATGGATGCCCTATGCTCTCGCATTAATTATCCTTGCGGCGGGCGCAGTTTTCATTTTTAAAATTCGAAGAAATAAGGTTCAGGTTATCAGCGCGCCTTCCGGAGAAGGAATGGATACTGCGGGAGAAAAGCTTCATGAAGAGGCGGTAGATATGGCAAATACGGCAGATATGATGGACCTGGAGGACAGGATAGTGGCTATGCTGAAAGATAGGGGAGGTTCTCTCTATCAGTCAGATATAGTAAAGAAACTCGATCTTCCAAAATCTACGGTAAGTTCAGCGCTTAACGGTCTGCACGCTAAAAATATCATCCAGAAAATAAAGAAAGGGCGCGAGAACCTGATAAGACTTGCATCAGGATCACAGGAGCTTAAGTAGCTGCTTTAATTCATCCACCCTTAACTGCCCCGGAGCTGTGGGCTTCTCCACGTACCCGTAGGTCATCACAGAACCGTAGACAGGGGCGATGACGCGCGAATGCCTGCCTGTTTCCCCCATCGCTATCGTGCATACCGCGCCTTTCGCGTGAAGGGTGACATCGAACAACCGCAAAACGTCCTCAAGCGAGTCCGGCATCACTGCAAGCTTTGCAATATCCGCACCTTTTGCGAACGAGTCACTGATAATGCCTTTCATGACATCGTTAACTGGTGTTCTTTGAAAATCATGCGTCGAAATTATGACAGTTTTCCCGATGTCTCTGGCTTTTTTAACAACTCTATCCCTGTCCTTCGCGCATAACTCAATATCTACGGCATCAGCCATGGGTAATAATGAATTCAATGTCCGGATGCGGTCATCTTCGCTCCCCTCCCATTTCCCCCCTTCCTGCTTCATGCGATTCGTAATAATGACAGGCAGACCGGTTTTTTTTATATCCTGAAGTACCTGGCGCGCATCAGCTTCCAGCAGGTCGATCCTTAACTCCAGGATATCTGCGCCGAGCTCTTTTGCACGTTTTGCAGAATTAACTTCCCCTATTGCAGCCACGATGGATCTGTTAAGTGTTAAGTTGCCTATTCGCACCATGGTGGATAAAGGATTTTGCTTTAATATAAGGATTTTGACCTTGCATTCGATATGTTAATATATTAAAATACCTTATTCATACAAAATTATGACAATATCAGACATACTAAGAAATTCGGTATACGCCATTGTCTTCGGGTTCATGGGACTCATTGTAGGCATCTGGACCGCTGACCTTCTCTACCGTCTTATCCTGAATAATCTGGAACGCACCGCCACATCAACAATTTCTTTGCTTATTATAATATTAATTATAGTCGCTTCATCAGCGCTTGGTTTCACAAAGGGGAAGGAATTGCTGGAAGATTAATTAGTTTATTTCAGCCGAAATACCTGCTATTATGAGAATAATAATTATCGGCGCTGGTGAAGTTGGGTATCATGTGGCAAAGACATTGTGCAGGGACAATGACGCATTTGTGATCGAGATAAATGAAGAGGTCTGCAACAGGGCAAGGCAACTGGATGTCCAGGTCATACAGGGGAATGGGGCCGACGTCAAACTGCTCAATAAAGCGAATATAGATAAAGCTGAACTCGTGGTTGCAGTTACAGGAGTGGATGAGGTAAATATAGTAGCCTGTATGGCTTCAAAGCTCCTGAACAACAAAGTCAAGACCATTGCCCGTGTCAGCAATCCCGACTATATCGACAGACCGGTATCCGTACGCGAAACCATAGGGATGAACGCAATGGTCTGTCCCGAGCTGTCCCTTGCTTCTGAGATCGACCAGATCCTCTCCATCCCTGAGGCGATCAACGTGGAAAATTTCGTGGGTGGGAAGATAAAAATGATGGAATTCAAGGTGGGAGAACATAATCAGCTTGTCGGTAGAAAACTTTCTGAATCAAACCTGCCTGAATGCTGTCTCATGTCCGCCATATTCCGGGGTTCGCAACTGATGATCCCGCACGGTGATGACGTCATTCAGAAGGATGACAGGGTAGTGATCGTGGGAAAACCGGAAGCCATTGAGGGCACAAGAAAGCTGTTTGAAGAAACAAAGAAGAACTCCGGGAAAATAGCAGTTGTAGGGGGAGGAAAAGTGGGTTATTACCTTATTAAACTCCTTGATAAGAAAAATCTTAAGCTGACCCTGCTTGAAATAGATAAAAAGAGGAGCGAAGAACTCGCCCAGGCTCTTCCGAACGTCCTTGTTATTAATGGGGACGGAACTGATATCTCCCTGATGAAAGAGGAGAACATCGGGTCGATGGATGCGGTAATAGCGGTCACAAATAGCGATGAAAAGAACCTTATATGCGCGCTTCTTGCAAAGAGGCTTGGGGCTAAAAAAGTAATTGCAAGGGCAGACCGCCCGGACTATGCGGAATTGTTCGAGATAGTTGGAGTTGACGTGGCTATCAGCCCTATCCAGGCTACGGTGAATGAGGTCTTGAAGTTCACCATGGGAATAGGTATAGATTCCCTTGTTACCATCGAAGGGGAGAAGGGAAAGATCATTGAATTGACCGCAAAACAGGGCTCAAAGATCATCAACAAGAAACTCAAAGATGTGCACTTCCCCCGCGGCGCCATTGTGAGCGCGATAGTGAGGGGCATGGAAGTGATCATCCCGGGCGGAAGTCATACGATCATTCCTGACGATAAGGTCGTTATCTTTGCATTACCATCAGCGCTTCCTGCTGTGGAGGAACTTTTCAGCTAATTTCTATTTTTACATCATAATTATAATCACTATAATTATAATCATCATTAAATTTAAGAGCAACCTATAAGTACGAATAACAAGTAGTATAATTGGATAGGTGTATTATGCGAAGAAGCAGGATAGACATTATCATCGACGTTCTTGAAGTTGCTGTCATGGGCGTCAATAAAACGGCGGTCGTATATAAAACGAATCTGAATTTTAAGCTGGCAGACAAGTATCTGGGATTGCTGCAAAAGCAGGGATTTGTTGAGAACAGTGTGAAAAAATACAAAACCACAGAAAAAGGAAAGCTCTTTTTAGCGAAAGCCAAGGAACTCACTTTGCAGTTATGATCTCATAACCGAACCCGGTTATCCTGACCTCTTCTTTTTCTAATTCGATAAGTTCTCCCTGGTGCATGAAACTGAGGAGCAGATCGTCTTCAAGGGAGATCATTTGTTTGAGTTCTTCCACAGTCAATTTCTTTTCTTTACTTAAGAGTTCAAGTATCCTGTCTGCTGTTTCTCCCATCTCGGACATGTTGTTTTTTTACGATAACATGGTATAAATAATATAACTAAACATGGTTACTTATCTTGTTTTCTTAAAATTGTTTCTAAATTATATTTCTTAGTGATTTATAATGTGTATTGACGTAGAAGTGTTTGCCCTTCAGGGCAGGAATAATTGGTGATAAAAAATGAAGACAGAAAAACAGGATAGTAAGAGAAAGGAAGAAGAGAAGGTAGCGGAAGAGATGTTCAAGCAGGCGCGCCTGTGGGCGTCTTAAATAATAATTTTATAATGTTCTGGAGAAATATTATTGAGCTGTTAAGGCTTTGTAATACCCCAGCTTCTATCATTTCTCCAATTCCTCTTTTCGCAGTGTCCCTCTTTTTGATATCTCACAAAGAGTTTTCAACTTATGACTTACCCATTCTATTTTCTGGAATATTTGTTTCAGTTTTTTCAAACTTTGGTTCTAACCTGTGGAACCATTGCAATGACCTAAATGAAGATACAGCAGCAGGCAAAAAAACGATATTAACCCAGCATGTTTCAATGCAAAAAACAGCTCTTGTTGTTGCGATCTTGCTCTACGCATGCTGTATACTCTTTGTTTTATATTTATCTATGGAACTTAAAAGGCCGATTTACTTATATTTTTTGATATGGGCTCTTGCTACGTGGTGGTATTCAGATAATTTAATTCTTAAAAAAATAACTGGCTTTAGATTGAAGGAGCATTATATAGGTGAGTTAGTTACTTACGGCATTGCATGGCCTATGTATACCTTGAGTATCTGGCTTATATATTCTGATTTAAATGTGGTGGGGGTAATAATATCTGCTGCTTTCTTTTTCTTCAGTATATCAGTGTTATTGTTAAAAGATTTAAAAGACATATCGGGGGATAGGAAAGCAGGCTTAAAGACTTTTGGAGTGGTTTTTTCCCCCTCTATACTTATAAAATATTCCTGTTACCTTATGATACTATATTATTTGGTCATATTGAATCCTTTTACTTTAAAATTCTTTAGTATCGGTATTTTAATTATAGCTCTTCCTTTTGTTTATTTTTTAAAAAACACCTTTATTCACATGCATAAAAAACACTGGACTTTAGATATAGGAGATTTAAGAGCACTTAAAAGTATAGGCAATTCTATCTATGTATCCGTCATATTTATGGGACTGAGTACTTTTTTTTAAATCTCCAAACAAGCATTTGTCCCTCCACTCATAAAAAAAGTATCTTTGAAAGATTCAGATAAATAATTTCTTAACTGGAATTCAGGCGGAATATACGCCGACGGATGGAAGGACAAAATTCCAAAATAATTATTACCCACTAATTTTTTTACTTTATCTTTATATTCAAAAACCTTTTTCCCAAATGCTGCCACAACTCCCACGTCAATGCTGAAATATACAAAACTATTATCTTTATGTTTTAAATTATTCAAACATGAAATGAATGCATCAAATTTATCTTCTACCAAATCGTATGCAAGGACGACATCTTCTGAATAATCCGAAACATCCATAAAAAAAGGGAACAGATTAAAAGGTACATAGTTCCCCATTCCAAGAATAAACGCACCTTTTGTTTTCTTGTTAAAAAATACAAGTTCATATGGTCTGTAAAGCTTATAATCTCCCTTTTCGAGATGCTTAAGCGTCTCTTCCGTCTTCTCCTCGGGAGCATATATCAGGTCTTTGACCGCCTGCATCGGTGGCATGCCATCCAGCGAGATCAATATATTCTTTTCAAAATTTGCCTTGAATTTCCTGATAACTTTAAATTCTTTATCCACAACACTTCTTGTTTCTTCAATAGTCTTCCCTTTTTCAGGAAATATATCGTCATAAACAGCGTTTACACCATCTTTCTCTATCGTCAGCGCCGCAATACCGCCTCCGATGTCCTCAAAGTTGCAGAAAATGCTGGGAGAATTGAATCTCACCTGTGTGTGAAGCACATTTATACCTATAATGGGGACTTTATAATTCGTCTGCTTCGCGAATATGTTCAAAATCGTGGGAGGAGGGTAGAATATGTTTTCAGCATCGCAGTAATCTGCGAATTTTCCAGCTATTTCCTTCTGCCTTACCCCGTCAGTACCATTACATTGTTTGCTATAATAAAACCCTTTTGCGACAAATTTGGCAAAATTCAGAGCATCCGGCATATGTGCCAATGGAAAATGCAATATTACAGCTCCATTTTCACAATGTATTCTTCTTGCCAGTTTTTCTGCTGAAGCAATTGAACCCTTTTCTTTTAACCCCTGAGCGCGTATCCTTGCATCCCTGTCTTCACACAATACAAGCGCAGCACCGTCCATCCGTATGTCGTCTGGAAATATCATACCATCAACAGATGCGCCAATTTGAGGTATGTCCCCGAACTCTTCATAAAATATATCCAGCATTGCCTGGTATTTGCCATTATACTTCAGCGTGGCGTAGAAAAGGGCAAGATCGGGAACGAAATTCAGTTGTTTGCGAGCCTGTTCCAGTATCTCTCTTGCAGCTTCTCTATGCTCCTTCTTATTGCTGAACAGCGTAATAGATCTCAAGTTATCACCGTTCTCAACTACCCTGCCTGATTATCCTATCCAGTACCTTAAGCACCTACTACTTTGTTCTGACAGGATATATATTTTTCTATTCAGGTAAAGTAAAAGATATCTGTCAATTAAATAAGACTTCAGCAACCATATTTCAATTTGAATTTCAATTTATTTATCAATGCACCCTTTACCAGATCCCTGTACAATCCCTCAGGCACCCGGAACAATCCACCCTGCCTGTCCCCCATATGCCCTCTCAGTTCGGACAGGACGTTCATTCTGTCCACCCTGGATTTACTGCGTATCTCAATGATCTTATCTATTTGTTCTGAATTTAAACCCCAGAAGATCTGACCCCATATCCAGGCGTTCATATCGCTCTTCAACATGCGTTCCCAGGAATTCTGATATTCTTTTAGAATTTTCACATCACCATGAGCAGCCTGTGCGCAATATTCGGCGCATAATGTACCAATCTTATGAATATAATGTATCCCCATTCCGAAAACAGGATGTACCATGCCTGCATTATCCCCAAGAAACACAACATTTCCCTTGACCACACGTTTAACAGGTTCATAAGGATAAAATGCCATGACCTCAGACCCGGAACGTGAGTCTTTAAGCATTTCGTTGTACGATTTATGAGACAGGAACCGTTCCATATTTTTTTTCTGTTTTTCTGGAAAAATATCTATCTTCTCCCCGGACTTGAAGCGTTCCGCAACTCCAATTTCGCATTCAGTGCCATTTATCGGATAGAACCATCCGCCATTTGTACCGATATCCCCAAAAACCAATTGCAGTGATCGGGGGTTTGTTATTCTACAATCAGCAAATCTCTTATAATAAAGATGATTCTCTATTCCCGGCACATCCATGCCCAGCTCTTTTCTGAATTTATATCCCTGTCCGGATGCATCGGCTATCACCTTTGCGTCCATCATCCCTCCTTTCAACACCAATTTACCCCCTTTTATGGAACTGACTTCATCAAATACTATCTGGCATCCGCTTCTCTCAACAAGTTCCTCACAGGCTTTCCTGTAATCGATGAAGGCAAAGACATCGTTATCATAAGTATAACTTTCCCTGGCGCCGAGCGTCGAGACAACTTCTATCTGGTTATAGTACTGCCTGACTGATTTCCTGACTCCAAGGTCATCAACCACATCTGTAAAAGTGAACGCGGATACGGGTTTGCATCCGATTGAATGGCGTTCAATGAGCGCAATTTCAAGGCTGCTGTCAAGTTTCGATAACTTATATGCCATAGATGCCCCGGCAAACCCGCCACCTATTATCGCGATATCATATTTCTTCATGATCAAGCGATGTACTCTTTAATACCGTTTGTTGCGCGCATCGTTTCCAGTGAGATCAATTGCTGGTTCGCCTCTCCGACCATTATCGTCACAAGCACAGTTGACCTCGTAGACGGGGCTATCATTATCCTTTTGTTCCTGAAAAAGAAAACAGTATCTGTCAAACCTTCTGTGTTCATATTACCGAGCACATTTTTTATCTGCTTCTCAAGCCAGAACATGGTCTCAAGAAGATCTTCCCTGTATCCACTGGTCCTGAGCACTATCGGGATGCCATCGATCCTGTAGAGTATGCATGCTTCTACACCTTCGATATCATACAGCTCATCGAGGATCTCTTCAATTGCCTTTGTCATATCCTTTATTTTCTTCCCTTAATACCAGTTCGAGAACATCTGAAGGATCCTCATCGCGCGTCCAGTTCTTCTGCAAAGCCTGGATCCTTGCGCTCAATCGCTCCCCTATTGCCCCCATTGTCCTGGCGTTCTTAACAGCATTATCAAATACAGCATCGAATTTATTTTTCGGTTTCACCCTTTCTATTTGTTTTTCAGAAGCCCGTATAACGATCCCCATGCCTGTCTCTATGGTATAGGGATATAGACTATCTCCGTGCTTTGATCCCCTGTGCTTCATGATCTTGAGCGTCCTGTCATACAATTCGCCAAAACCAAGGTTCTGCAGATATATCACGGAATCTGCTAAATATAGCGGCATTGCGGTTCCCTCAGATATACGGTTATTTTCACCGGCTTCTTCGAGCACGATCAACAAAGTCCCGATCTTACGAAGTTCCTGGAAAATAGTACTGATGGATTTTCTCTTCTCTTTCTCCGTATAAAAAGTTGGATAGGTCAGTGGATCGATAACGATCTTCTGGCAGTTGTATGGAATAGATTTCCTTATCATCTCTGCAAGATCAAGAGATGGAAATGTCAGATCCTCCCCAAAAATATGGATTATCTTGAGATTTTCCTTTTCTATATGATATTTGATCTCCTCCCATCCGATATCCATGCAATCCCGCAATATCTGTTTCTCCGACATCTCAAAAGAAACGAACAGAACCTTTTCACCGCGATTGAGACCGTATAAAGAATATTGAAGCGCAAAGGTGGTTTTTCCAACACCTGTTCCTCCCCTGACAACATTGATGGTGTTCTCCCTGAAACCGCCGCTAATCATGTCGTCCAGACCATATATTCCTGAGGACACACGACCATTTTTCATCATCAATCCAACAAATATATGTTTCGTAGCTTATTAATACTTTTGCTATTATACTCATTTATTTGCTGTTTATCTTTCATTAATCCCGGTAGCGATCAAAACTCACCCACAATTCAGGCAGACGTTCCTGCAAAAGTTCATTGGAAGCACAGCACGCATCAAGTTTTTTTCTTTTTTCGAGCGATCTTGAAAGCGCCTTTCCCAGAAGACGCCTGGTTTTTGTTTCATACTCTGATAATATCCCCATGTCATCGCTTTCAAGAGCCTTTACTATTGTCTTCCCTGCTATCTCGCCTGCCAGCATGGCATTGTTGATGCCAGCTCCAGTGACGGGATCAGCCATCCCCCCGCTGTCACCCACCAGCAGGACATTGCCGCGGTAAAGCTTCTCACGCAGCCCACTTATCGGCAGGGCGCCAGCTATGTATTCAGTCTTTATTCCATCAAGGCGCCCTGCAAGAGGTGATCTGCTGATAAATTTATCAAGATAAGCGCGCGGATTGCCTTCCGTCACCCCCACGCCAACTTTTGCGGAATCTTTCCCTGTAGGGTATATCCAGACATATCCTCCAGGAGCATAATCCGAATTAAAAAATATCTCGCTTGTCTTCGAAAGCGGTTTTATTCCTTTCAAATGATACTGAGAGCAAACCGCGAATTTCTGCTTTTCAAATCCGCAAACAGATGCGGTTTTTGAAAAAACCCCATCTGCACCCACGATTATTTTTCCATTGGATATCCCATCGCGGAATTTGACGTTTCCTTCAACAATGTCCTGGAGCGGAGAACCCCATCTTATCTCTGCGCCTGAATCTTTCGCTTTCTGCGCCAGCGCCATATCGAACGAGGGTCTATCTACCACAAACCCGTTCAGTTCAAAGTCGTGGAAGGAGAGGTCTGGAAAATAGGTGCGCATTTTCGTTATTCCCGACTGAATAATAGAGTCATCAGGCAGTTCTACGTTGATGGTATTGCTGATGTATCCGGCGCAGGGCGACCTGCAGGAATAGTCCTTCTCAAGCACGAGCACGCGATAGCCTTCCTGAGCTGCCTTTGCTGCAGTAACAGACCCTGCCGGTCCTGCTCCTATTATAATTACGTCATGATCCATCAGCGATATACCCATTCAGGGGAGTAATATTTCGGAAGTAAGCTTTTTGTCAGTTCTTTTTCCTTCCTGCTAAGAGTCCCGGTTTTTAATCTTACACGGAAGCGCTCTTCGAATTTATCCTTCATGACCCTCTTCACTTCTTCCATGTCGCGCTGTTCGCCCAGTTCCCTGTCAAGCCATGTCAGACCTTCCCTGACCGAGGCTATCTTCTTATCAAGGAACTTTTCCCTCGGTATATTGGATATCCGAAGCATCTCCTCGATGTCAAAATCAAGCAGCAAAGTACCGTTCTGAAGCAGCTTCCCTTCCCAGCGCGTCTGGGCGTTGCCGGATATCTTCTTATTATCCACTGTGACATCATTGATAGGACGGAACGCGGCATTCAGACCATAATGAACAAGCGTGTCTATAAGGACGCCGCATACATGTTTATACGATTCGATTATATCAAGCGGGAAAAGATCGTTATCTATCGTTCCCACAACGCCATAGTTTATCTGCCTGCACCTGTCATCTGAGAACGCGATCCCGCCGCCGCTTATCCGGCGCGTGATGGTGTAATCTTTGCACTGCGGGAGATTCAATTCCACTTCTGCTTTCTGGAAAAACCCGAGAATGATGGATTTCTTTGGCGTCCAGAAAAAGAAGGTATTGCCTTCGTCGCCTTTCAATATTGCCTCATCCATCGCCATCATATCGCGTATGTCCACAAGCCCGAAATCAATAAATCGCCATTCTTCCATTATTATGCCTCCAGCGCTTTCATTATGGATTCGGTGAAATCAGACGGCGCTGTCCCAGGAGACTGAATGTTCTCTTTTGCGTAGGTCGCTTCGATATTTTTTAGCAACACTTCACGTTTAGCAGGCGTCCCCTTTAGATTTTCAAGTATTTTGAAAACCGCTTCTTCAGGGAAAAGGAAGAAATCCCCTGATATGGTTATGTCTTTGATTTTGCCATTCTCAAGAGTCACGAATGACCTGATAAGCCCGCCTCTTGATTTATGGATGCCCTGTTTCGTTCCTGATATTTCCATAACTATTGCTCCATTCATTATTCGAAGTTGAAGATGCATTGATCGTATAAAAAAATATCATTTTGCGCCATGTCTGAATTCGTTTTATAAAAACAAAGTTCAGTATGGCGCAAATAAAGTCCGTTGAGAATATTATATTCTCGCGCCCTCGTTCCGCCAGGATACCTTATGCGAACCCATAAGACCAGTCTTGAATCTCGGACAAGAATCAATACTGCAGTCCTTTGAGTATTTATGTCTGCACTCGGTCACAAGGCGCAGGGGCAGGATATTGGTCTGCTCGTAATGGGCAAATGAAGCGAATATGCCTTTGCCAATGACGCAGCCAGATACAGGTCTGATGTTCATACGTTTCCTCCATCTGTAGATAGTATCGTACTACAGCAATTGAAACCATTAATCGTTATATTATATAACGGTTGTCTCTATCATGATTATGAGAATTTCCTTCATAAAACGAACAGCTTGAACAGCAGATATCCGATAGTCACCATTATCACTGAATGCTTCAATCCCGAGAGCACGCTGCCTTCTCCCATTACCCCTGCGATCAATCCTGAGCAAACTCCCTGTATCAGGGCGCCGTGGAAAAAGATGCGGTTATAATCAGCCAGCCCTTCCCGGGTCAGGCTCATAGCGATCGCGCGTGAGCCGCTGGAAGTCACTCTTTCCCCGGCTTTTACCATTTGTTCAAGGAAAGTGGAAGAGATCACATAAATGATCCCAATAAATATAATGAATGACATATATATAATTATAATATATATAAACATACTGACCCTGCGCTCATTCTTCAATTCCTGTTCCGCAGCTGCATCCCTGGCTGCAACATTGAGCACTTCTCCGATATCGCCGCTTGATTCGTTGGCTTTTGTCACCAGCGTTATCGAACGCGCTACCACGTGCGTCCTGACACGGTTAGCAAAGCGGCGCAGTGCCTCATTGATCGTTAGCGCCCAGTCTATGTCATTATATATTTTCTTTATCTCCTTTCCCATACCCATATCAGTATGCGTCATCAGTTTTATTGAGTCCCGAAGCGTCATACCGGTTTCATTCGTACTGGCAAGTTTCTTCAGGAAATCCGGGAACTGGGCTTGGATCTTTTCCTCCCATCCCCTCTTATACTCATGGAAGATCAGAAGTGGTATTGCAAGGATATAAAATGAATAAACCACAGGATCATCCACATAGTCGACAATGTTCGGAGACCTCAGACCGCCAATAATTGTAATTGTCAGATAAATGAGAGCGATCGGCGCCGTGATTAAGAACGTATACACTGGTTTTTCTTTAAATGGTTTTAAAGGATCAAGAAGAATTTTTTTAAACTTAATATTATCTCTTGAATGAATAAAATTCAAGAATTTATTTTTTTCTTCAGTCTCAGGTACAACTATCTCGCCAACATATGATTCCGTGGGTAAAAGCGGTGCCTCTCCAGCGGAACCAGGAGTAATTATGCTGACCATTACTACGAACATCAAAGAGCCTATAGGTATAACAGCATAAATTATCGCATATATCATTACATTGCTTCCATTGCTCATAACCGCCATCATCACACCAAGAATAATTATGAACAGCGGACCAGCCACGAAAGCGGTGACATATGATTCAGCGATCAGACCCAGCGTTTCAAGGAATCCTTTTTGTTCCACTTTGGCAGAGTTGAGATATTGTTCGGATTTATCCTTGAAATATACAGCGATGTTTCCACCGCTGTCTATGACAGTAAGAAGATTATACATAAGATCCTTTAATTTCTCAGACGGCGTTATCTCACACAGGTTATGGAGGGCGCTCTTCAGATCGCTCCCAAAGTAATCCATATCGCGAAGAACAACATCGATTTCCCTTGAAGTGTCTTCATAGGTATTCTCAGACTTGGCAAGAGATCTCAATATCTCTATAACATTCATGCCGCCCCGGCTCAGCGCATACATAAAAGTGACTGCGTAAGGAAGGTTTTTGTCTATGGATTGTTTTCTTTCCCCTGCCTGGAAAGCCGGTAAAAGAAGGAATAGACCATATGTTATCCCCCCGAACAAAGCAGTCAGGAAGATCATGATAAATATACTTATGCTTATATTCCTGTACTTGAGGAGCCAGGCAGTTGATTCAGTGAATGTAAGCTTAGTTATCGCTGGCGGCAGTCCGACCACGGACACAATAATATAGGCGATCAATAATCCTATTATGGCTCCAATAATGCCGGATATAAATGAATAAAACAAGGCATTTGAAATATATATTTCGTAGGACATCGGAATGCGCGCCTGCCGCAATGCTATCCTCAGGTCATAGAACTTTTCCTGCCGGGCTTTTATTTTATCTCCAAGCAGGACAAATGGCAATCTCTTTAATTTTCTAAAAAATAAATCTATATCGTTGCTGAATTTAGTTACTGGCATGCTAATTATCCGTTATATTGAGTTTAGTGAGAACTTTATCCGGAGTGGACTGATAGTCATGAATGATGGTGGATATCGCATGAAAATCGGTTATTTTATTATTAACCATGAACTCCAGTATTTTCTGCCGGTTCGACAATTCTTTCTTAAGCTGTGAAAGGCTCCACCCTCTCCTGAGCATAATTTCATTAAGAGCCTTGGACTCTCCCACCCTGAGGAATTTATCAGTTAATGCGTCCCAGATAAAGATATCGTTGGTCCTGATATTCTTCGTTGTAGGATCGATATCAGTGATCTCTACAATTTTCATATTGCGGCGAGCTCTTTTTCCTCCAACGTATGTCTGCGCCTGGATACTTATTATGTCCAGAGCCTGTATCATTGTCCTGGGAACGCTGATAGGCGGGTTCTCAAGTCTGTGAATGGCGCTTGCTACCGAGTCAGCATGCATTGTCGAGAATGTGGTATGACCTGTGCTCATCGCCTGGAACAGCGTGAGAGCTTCTTTGCCCCTCACTTCACCTACAAGCAGGAATTCGGGACGCTGTCTCAGAGCAGCCCTCAGGAGTTCATACATGTCTATACCGCCCCTGCCGTCCGGGGTAAATGAAGCCCTGGTAACTCCCGGGATCCAGTTAGGGTGAGGGAGCTTTAATTCTCTTGTATCTTCAAGGGTCACTATCTTTGCCTGGGGCGGAATGAACAATGAGACGGCGTTGAGAGATGATGTCTTACCAGAAGCTGTTCCTCCTGAGAATATCAGGCTTTTATTATTCTCGATACACACCCAGAGATATGCCATTTCCTCTTCAGAGAATGTATTCCAGTTGATCATATCTATGGGCGTTACCGGTATCTCGCTGAACTTCCTGATAGTAAATGTTGATCCGCGCGAGGTAACTTCAGTTCCCAGCGTCATCTGGATACGAGAGCCGTCAGGCATTGTGGCGTCAATCATTGGTTCTGCCACTGAGATATGTTTGCCGCACCGCTGCGCGAGCCTGATAACGTATGAGTTCAGGTCGTTTTCTTTATAATAAATGTTAGTGGGTATATTGGTGTATTTCTTATGGTAAAGGTATATTGGAATATCAAACCCGTTCGAAGAAATATCTTCGATCCTGTTATCGTGCATAAGGGGATCTATCTTTCCGAAATATATGAAGTCCCTTCGCGTATAATACAATACTTTTTCAAGGGTGAGCGGGGTTATATCGATAGCATAATCTTTGACCAGCTGGATGACCTTTGCTGTAATTATCTTTTTCTTATCTTCTTCTCTTTGAACAGTCTCAACAAGAAGGACATCCTTGAGCCTTTCCTTTATCTCCCTCAGGAACAATTCCTCGAAATCTGTGAGTACTGGTTCAGCCGCATAATAAAGATGGGTATTATTCTCCGGATCAAATAATATTACCACAAAGGAATAGGGTTCATTTACCCAGTAGCGCTCGATCTCATTAAATCCTTCAAGACCTTCGAATGTAACGAGCGGACCATGCAATGAAACATCATACGCTTCGATGTTTTCTGTTTCTTTTGTGAAGAATGTCTTGATTTTTCCAAAAAAGGTTTTTGGCGGTTCTTCCTCAAGAACCTTAGTCTGCATCTCTTTGAGCTTCTTGATACGGGTCTCAACATCTGACATCAGTTTTTCTTCAAGCAGTTCAAAGACCGCCTGCTTTTCAGGGGTCATATGGTCTTTCAGAAGGGTCTTGGTGTCGTCCAGATTTAGACGGCGCATAAGAGCATCTGCATTTTCAGATAGTTTCTGCTTTTCCCCCTCAGAGATTTGAACTTCCTCTTTTTTCGGAGTTGTTGATAGTTCTTCCAGTGATCCTTCTACCGAAGGTATTTCTTCTTCTATTTCCCCGGGGATATCTTCTAATGTTCCGTCCGTTATTTCCACCGGCATTTCAACTGGGGTTTTTTCCTCTGCAGGACTGGAAGGAACCGGTTTTTCAATATTTCTTGCTGCGGTTAAAGACACTAATATTTTTTTTATAGTATCTAATTCAGCTTCCACATCTTCCAGGTTATCATGTCCTTCCTTTGCTTCATTCAGGGCGCTCTCCAGTTCGGCATAAGCCGGTGAATCCTTTGTCAATGACAAAAGCTCTTTTTCATAAGCTTTTAATATATCTCTCTGTTCAATTGCCTTCAGTACGCTCTTCCTGAAAGAATCCCTGTCAAGAGAAGGATTATCAATAGCTAAATAGCTAACAAAATCCTGAACGTCCTTCTCCTGCGGGGATGTAAATTCAGTAAGGAATCTACGCACTCTCTCGCGTATGTTTTCCATATTACTTCATTTATATTTTGATTTTTTTGAAATCTTCGATATCCTGAGACAGACGGAACAATTCTTCGCCAGTTATTGTAACCCTGTCTCTCAGATCATTTAGTTCTTTTCTTAATTGCTTTAACCTGACATTCATCAGGAACATGATAAAAAACGAGATAACCAATAGTACAATTAAGATAATATTGATTATTTCCAAATCTAGTAGTGCCATTTTATTTCCCTCCAAATACCGACCGTGCAAGCCGGTCAACGAAACTTTCAGTTTCTTCTTTCGCACCGTTTTCCTTGAACGCTTCTCCTGCAAGCAATGCAGCAACCCTGCTGAAAGCGATCGCTGCCGGGGATTTCGGAGCCCGTATTACGATTGGCACCTTAAATGCTGCAGAACGCCTGACATTTGCATCTTCAGGTATCATCTCAAGTACCTTAACGCCCAGAAGTTCTGAAACTTTATTGCGGTTGATCTCGGTTTTCTCAAGCTCAGCGCGGTTTAGAATGACGCCTTCAACAGATCTTCCGAGCATTTCGGTCAGGGCTTTTGTTTTCAGCGCATCTGCCATAGAAGAAAGTTCAGGATTGACAACGAGAATTACCTTGTCTGCGACAGCAAGAGGTATCACACCGTCCTTGCTTATGCCTGCCGGCGCATCGATCAAAACAAAATCCATCCCTTCAACAATGGAAGTCATGACCTCTCTTAATTTTTCAGGGTTTGAGTTCTGAAATCCTTTTAATGATAAGCCGCTCGGAACTACCTTGAGACCCCCGGGACCATCGTATATAGCATCCTTTATCTGTGCGGTGCCGGCCAGTACTTCGTGCAGCGTTATTTTACATCTCTCCAGACCGAGCAAAAGACCCAGGTTCGCCATACCTATATCTGCGTCCAGAATTATCGTTTTTTTACCCAGCATTGCCAGTGCAGTGCCAATATTAAGCGTTGCCGTGGTTTTACCCGTTCCACCTTTTCCAGAAGCGATTGTATATACACGTGCTGTCATATTTATTCCTTCGACCTCTATATGAATGCCAAAATAGGCGTTTTGTTTTAATATATATATACTTTAAAGGTTTATAACCTTATTTGATACTTATAATCATAATTATAACATAAACGTTTGCATTGCTTTTCCACAAGGTATTCATTGATTTGCCACCCGATAATGGTAAAAGCTGCGGCGGAATTTATGAAAGAAAACCCCGGGGTTACAATCGATGTTAAACAGAACAACACAGGCGGCGGTTATGCAAAGCTGATTGCCGGCGAGATCGATTTAGGAATGGCTACCCGCGAGCCAAAAGATAATGAAAAAAATGACGCAAAGACCAAAGGGGTAAACATTTATTTGAATCACATATTTTACGATGCGGTTTCGGTGATAACCCACCCATCCGTTCCTATAGATAATATTAATAAATCAGTTTTAAAGGAGATCTATTTTACAGGGAAATATACGGACTGGAGCCAGGTGACCAACGGCGCTAAAAAGGGAAAGATCAATAATTTGATTCACTGCCTCTAATGGGACCAGCGATAGAGAAAGATCCTAATGGTATAGGCTACACGCAATTAGCCGGTATTCCTGCTGGAGTGAAGATCCTCAAATTGAATGGAACGGCGCCTTCCAAATCAACAGTTCTCGATGCATCGAGCAAGGACGGTCAGAGGTTCGTTGAAGAAGAAGGATTCATAGCTGTAATTTAGGTGGTTCAAATGAAGATAAAGTATAAATTGATTTTTTCTTCTTTAATAATTGTTGCAATATTCTTATTGGCAGGTTACTTCATCAACTCCGAAGTAGTCAACATGGGTCATGCCCAGGAAGATCTTATTACTGCCATGAGAATAGAGGTGGCTTCCAAAGAGTATATCAATGACGCAAGGTCGCTTCAGGCAGGAGTGTATCTGTTTGTCCAGGGTGAGAAAGACCGTGGAAATCAACTCATTAAAGAGGGGAATGACAGGATGAGCGAAAACAGGAAGAACCTGAGGAAATTGTTGTCAGACCCTGATATGCTTGGGTTCCTATCTGAAGCCGAAAGAAGAGAAGAAAAAGTGGTTGAAGCATCAAATAGTGTTCTCAACAACATAGATAACGAAGCCCTTACAAAGCAGAATCTGAATACCCTGAGGATGAAATTCGAAAAAGGATCGAAAAAACAAGGTTGCTACAGAAATTCCATGAACAAAAGGCACCGCAAGAGAAACCGTCTGAACTTGATAAATTCATGGATTACATGAGATCAAGTACTGATAAAGATGCTCTCATTAAGCTGCTGCAAAAAGAGGGGTTTGGTTATCTTATTAAAGATGAAAAGGGGGTATCTGATAAGTATTTAACTGAATTTATTCAGATCTTTAATCCAGGTGAAATCGATAATAAATAATTTCCATATTTTTTTAAGCACCATCATTTTGTGGAACTGCTAGACATTCTCGTTCTGGTATACGCCTGAATATCCTTCTCGCACTTCCTCCCCCAGCCTGAAAAACAGAAGCTGAAGAACTCGCGCATTTTTTTTGAGCTTGAACCCGTTTTCATTATACACGACAAGCAGGCTTTCGCTCCTGCCGCTGTAACCCGCATCCCATACCGCTGTCTCAACCGTCACACCGCACCGCAGAAGGCTGGATCGCGGTTTTGCTATGGCTGCAATGTTTTTCGGGATGTTGACGATCTCGTTGAAGATGATCTTGTAGCTGCCTTTTGGTAGATGGAGCCACCCTTCATGGTCAAAATCCATGTTCTTCGCAGGGGGAAGTTCCCGCTCGGAATTATCGAATGCAATAGCCCCTGAGCCTTCGTGAACCTCAACGCGCGCAAGCGTCAGTTCGATCCCGTTGGGCTGTATCTGTATTTCAGGGTCGATCATCTGTTCGACAAGCGACGGTCTTTTATTGACAAGAGAAACAAGTTCTTCATGGGAAAGCATGAGAACACAATTGGGGCAGGATATGATAAATATTGTCGGAAAATCACAGATGGTTTTCATGCCTGGAATAATTCATCGTAATAATAAAATGCCAAAATTATGCCCGCCAGATATGGGTATCCTTAAATGATATCAGGAACAATTACTGGAATATGATCCAGATCCTTGAAAACATCGATAAGTGGACGTGCGAATACAAGAAATGCGGGGCGAAATGCTGCACCCCCGGTATCCAGCTTACTGTGGCTGATATTAAAAGGATAAAATCGCTTGGATACTCGCCTGATGATTTCCTGGAGTTTGATGAAAAAGACCAGGTATTCAGGATAAAAGCTGTGGAGGGAAGGTGCTATTTCCTGGGCAGGAAACTTGAATGCACGATAAGGGATAACGAACCTATTGTATGCCGCCTGCTTCCCTTCAGGATCACCGAGGTCTCATATTCAGACGAGCCCATAATGCGCCTCAAACCTGTGGTTGACTGCCCTGGCGAAGGTCATGGGAAAAAATTAGATAAAAAGAAGATAGAGGCTGATGCGACCCTGTTCCTCCATGAGAACCAGAAGCTCATAAGGGATGTTAAGAAAAAGGGCAGGAAAGGAGTTCTTGAAGAACTATAAATTCAATGCACAATGCTTTATTGCAAGATCGGCATATTTCCATTGTCTAATTTTTTTTTCATCGCTTTCAGTAACCTCATATATTTCATCTACTTGACTACCTGTCTATTATAGGGAGCGCGGTCCAACTCATAGTCTGGTTGCGATGTATATGAAACTTCCAAAAAATATGAATTTACCATCAGTAGCTATATCACAGAAAAGATTCGCCTTCTTTATTTTGCCGAAGGTGAGAACACAGAAATTAGTATAGATCATGCCTGCAACGAACAGGTAAACGAAACCGGAAGATATGTAATCTGGATACAGGAACAAGTTTATTAATCCAAAAAACAGGTTTAAACTTGTGAGAATTTTTATAGTCCCTTTTGCCCCGAATATTGCAGGTATGGTTCTTACTCCTGAGGCAACATCTCCTTTGATGTCTCGCATATCGAATACTACTGAATTAATGAATGCTGATATGAAAAAGAAAATAAATACCATAAGCGTCGCAGCATTAAAATCAAGATCATTAGAATATACCGGAAGAAATGCAGGTGTTGATGCCCATGAAACTGCAATAACAAGGTTTTTTACTACAGGTATTTCCTTTAGCCGTTTGTATCTGAATCCAGGGGGCATCCATGCAATGCTGTATAAAATGCCGCAGATTAATGGAATCGCAGATATCAGCGCCGCTATAATTCCACAACTTAATGCCAGCACGATCGCAAGAATGTACGCAAATATTGCAGAATTCGAGAGAATTTTTCCATAACGACTGGTAAATGAGTATCTATCCGGGTGGTTTATGGCATCCTCGTTTCCATCGGTTTTGCGGTTTATATTATATACTGAAAAAGTGACAAGGAACATTATAGCAGATAAAGTCAGGCTGCACGGGATATGCTGTATGGTGCAGGAAATATAGACCATTGAGGCGCCTGTGAAGGATAGATAGACTGAACTGTATATCAATAGATGAAATACATTTGAGAAGTTGCAGATTATGTTTAATTGAGTTCTTCCCCACCTATCCATGTTACTTATAGAAATACAAAGGGATTGACATTAGTTTCGATGGCGAATATTCGTCTGAGAGACGAAGATTAGTTTGTCAGATTAACATTCGTCCGACAGGCGAAGATTAGTCAGTTCGACTAAAATTATTAACAGTAAATAATATATAGTGGGATTGCCTTAAGGAAATAGAGGCATGTAATAATGGTGGGAAAAACGCAGAGCACCACTGCGTTATGGGGCCTTAAGTAATAGACAAAAAAGATTGTGGATTGAAATGAAAGCAAATAGCAGTATTACAGAACTATATATTTTAACATTGATCCTGATAATTTTAATAACCGGATGCATAGATACGGGCTCGCAAACTCCTTCGGCGGCGCAAACAGCGTGGCAGTGGCCGACATATGGTATCGGTCATAGCACAAACGATGGAAACATAAGCATAACAGTGAATGGAGTAAGGTATGCCCACGTAATAGATGAGAAAAATGATGGATATGGTGGAGCCAAGCCTGAATTATTTGGCAATTTCCTGATACTTAACATCACAATAGAGAATATAAGTCCTGATAAAAATTACTCCTATCCTGGTTATCAGTTCCATATACTGGCAGATGGACAGATCTACGGAGAAGATGCATCCGCATCAAAACTTTTGGCAAAGCAGTTCAACGGAACCCACATAATTCCAGGAGAAAGAAGAACCGGAGAACTGACGTTCCAGATACCTGAAGAATCAAACGACTTAACGCTCAGATTTGAATATACACATGAATCTGCCGGAGTTTTTCGGTTAGCGATGTTCAGGTTGAATTAAGCTGATATTACCTTGTCATACGATCGTTGCAGTATTGTTTAGTTGACGACTTCGAAATGGCATGTAGTATTATGGAAAGAATTGAAAACAAATGGAGAGACTATGAAACACAAAATAAGAAACAATGGAATAAGAAAGATGCTTGCAAGCTTCCTGGTATTGCTTATGTTGATGCCAGTATTAATTGTGCAGGCAGCAGACGACGGGAACATTAATGAGGTCGGAGTGGAGTGGGCGCTTGACTACGCTCCCTGCGGTATTGGAAATCTAATCAATACAAAGGCAGATGCTGAAGGCTTCTATAATGGTCTTGGTAGTATAGGTTGGACAAAGGTCTTCAATTATGGAAACGGGGAAGCATGGGAATCGGACTTTGAAAAGGCATCTGTCGGAGGCTCGGATACTTTATATGGAGATGCAGTTGACTTTGCATATTTATCCGGGCACGGCAATATTGATGCGTTCTGGTTTGGAACGCCAGCGGATGGTGATGGTGTATTGCCATGCAGAATACATCCATCGGAATTATCATGGGGAGAGACCGACCTGGACTGGATCGTACTCAGCGATTGCCTGACGCTTAATTATTCGAGCGGAGGTGTCTTTGGAAGATGGAGACCGTCTTTTCAGGGGTTGCACCTGATCATGAGCTATGACACGACCTCGATGGACTCCGCTATGGGAAGCAGTATGGTATACTATATGACGCGCCCATGGTATCTGGGAGGATCAAAAAAAATAAAGGATGCATGGTTCAGTGCTAACATTGATAACCAGCCTTCAACTGTCTGGTCAGCAGCCATAGGGACATGCAATACCTTTGATGACTATCTGCCCAGCTATGGTGCAGTGGGCGCTGATGAGAGCAACTTATGCATGGCGTATCAGAGAGTGCAATCTTAAGAGAGGTGAAAAAAAATATGAACTATATAAAATATATCATGGCAGCATTGATCATCAGTATTTTAGCAGCAGGCATAATATCAGCCAATGATGTCCTGAGAGGCGAATACACTGGTCCGTTTGCTGAAGTGAAAGAAAATGTACAGATAAACACTAAGTTACCTGATGTACCCGCGCAAGTCTCGGTTCTTAAAGTGAATGGGAAGAATTTCGATGAAGTCCAGGCCAAGAAGTTAGTTGAAATAGCCCTGGACATCAAAGCCCAGGAAAGCAAGAAATTGCCGGACAACAAAGGGATCGCTCTCAAAGATAATGAAAAAGTCGTAATTCTTTACGAAGGCGGACAGATGAAGTTCAGCAGCGGGAAAGAATTAGATAATAAGTTCATGAAGAGCGAAATGCTAGATGATCAAGCAGCGAAAAATAAAGCTTTAGGGCATATCAGGAAGCTTGCCGAACTGGACATGCTCGATGTTAGCGCTGTTGATACATCGAAAATGGTTGTGGAATATGACGAAGAGTATATATCCTATGATGGAAAAATTGAAAAATTCATTTTGAACCAGCATGTAAATGTAGAGACATCATATGATGGGATGCCATTGCGTGGACCAGGAGCCAAGATCAGGACATATTTTGGCAAGAATGGAGAACTGCTAGGCATTCTGAATGGCGTCGGCAAACCGGTGGCTGATAAGAAGGTCCCTGTGATATCTCCGGAGAAAGCCATTGAGTTGCTGAAGGAGAGGGGCTACAGGGATGTAACCATAGATTCCATCGAGTTCGCATACGATGTTCCCCCAACCAGCGAGAACGCAGAGTTCATCTACCCGGTTTATCTGTTCCAGGGCAAGAGTCATACAGTCTATGGAGAGGACGTGCCGTTCTATACGAGTGTACCTGCAGTTGCGAAGTGATATTAGCATATCAATTAAAAACTTTTTTCTTTTTTTCTCGCATTTTTCACAGGATAGTCATGATTCTCTCAGCATGAGGACTTCGCAAATTTTTGGCTGTGTTGAGATGTCGGCTGACCAGATGGAAGAGGAGATGCAGAAAAAGTATGAGAAAATAATATGGTAATAGATTCTGGAGAACAAATTCTTAAACTTGCAATGAAAGAGATCAAAGCACGAAAGAGCCTAAAACGAATTGATACTCTTATATTAATAGTGGCGATGGCAGGCATAATAGTGCTAATGATTTATGGCTCATTATTTTTTATATTCAGAGATGAAAATTTTACATTGATGTGGCTTGGAATATACTTATTTATGTCGTCAATGTTTGCATGGTCAACAATGCATGCTTATGTGTATTTAAAATTCATCAAGTAATCTGGATAATGATCTTAGTTCAGGTTTAAGGGTCGGAGTCATTGTCGGTCTGATTTTTGCGGTTGGACGTCATTTGAGAGCGAAATGAGATTGAAATTCTAACTCACCAATTTCAAATATTCAGAATATCAGCCCTCTTTTTGTAATACTCAAACAGCCTTTCTCCCCACTCGATCGCCCTCCTATCAAAATTTGATAGGTCGGTGGTCGTATCATATGTCACCCCGTCTTTTTTGTATAATCCTAACGAAAGGCACTTATCAGTTACCGTCAAACCCAATCTTACTTTTTCATCCGTAACCATCAACCTGAAATTTTTATTACCAGCCAGCACTTTGATCTTGCCCAGATAAGGTTCATGTTTCAATTGCAAAGCAACATCACGGCTTACAATAAGTTCCACAGATATGCCTTCTATTATCCTCTCACCAAGGGCATCTGCGAGTCCGGGATGCATGATAGGTGAAATACCAGATATCTTTCCCGCTTCTTTAACGATCTTCAAATAATTTGAATAAACATTGAAGATATTGACATTAGTGTCATGGATGATCTCAAAATCAAATATGTCGCCGATCTCGTTTAACAGCGCTTCGGGTATTCCTTCCAGGTAGTGATTTGCCCAGTATTTACTATGCTTGTTCATAACCACAAGCGTCCTGCTGAAATCTGCGATCCTGGACGCTATGATCTTACCTGACGGCGTCAGCCTGTATTCATTTTTATGTTTTTCCAGCAGGTACATCGCTTCTAATTTCCTGATCCTGGGAATTACAGATTGAGAACTGCTGCCTGTAATTTCCCTGAGCTGTAAAAGAGTCTTACCGCCTTCACTCAAAGAAAGCAGGATTTCAGTCTGAAGCCTTGATCTATATAAATTCTGGATATCATTCCTGATTTTCTTATAAATCTCAAGCGCAGATAAGCCTTCGTACTCCATGAGACTGATTAATAGCGTTAACTGCTGATAAAAATTTCTATTAATATCCTTATCCTATATCAGGAAACTCGATGAATTAGTCAAAGGATTCGCGCTGGTCAAGGATATAGTTAATTATTCCAACACAGGAAGAAGCAAGGTAAGCCCTGTTCCCTATCGATACTTTTTTGCCGTACCTGAGTACAAACTCCTCATCCTTTTTCGGCAGCCCTACCTGATCGCCCAGCACGAACACAGGTGATTCTCCAAGGTCGATCGTCCTTATGCTCTCACCAGATTCTTCAAGCACAAAGATGTTGCTTTTCCCTTTTACAAGCTGCTGCAGGCTGTTCTTTCTGACGCTAATTCCAGGATGGCTCTTTCCGGAGAGCGCGTTCCTGATGAGTCCTTCCCATGTGCGCTCATCCACATGAACGTCCCTGAGCGTCGCCCCGTCAACAACAAGTTCCAGCGGCGGCGTCGGAGGTCCTCCGAGTATGGCATGGAATGTTACATCCCTCCTGAGGGCATGCGATGTGAAAATCGACATTAATATGCACTGGTAGACCACATCCAGTCTTCCCGCTTCCCTGAGGCTGTTAAAGCGCCCATCTGTTCTTCCTGTTCTGGAGTATAGGATGAATTCCCGCATGAGCATTACAGATGAGGGGCATATTTAAGTAAGTTTCTGGAATCTTGTGAAACCATATATTTCTTCAGCGGTTTTCAAACCAGAAATTAATAAAAAACTCACAATTTTAACAGCAAAGCTTTTATTAAGTATATCCATTTAGAAGGTCGAATTGATATGTTAGACATTGCAATCCCAAAAGGCAGCCTTGAAGAGCAGACCCTTCTCCTGTTCAAGCAGGCTGACCTTGAGATAAGAAAGACAGACCGTGAATACAATCCCACGATAAAAGACCCGAGAATAAAGAAAGTCAAGATACTGCGCCCGCAAGAGATACCAAAATACGTGGAAGAGGGGTATTTCGATCTTGGTATTTCAGGTAAGGACTGGGTAATGGAATCAGGTTCTGATGTTGTTGAAGTCTCTGATATGATATATAGCAAACAGGGAGAAGGTACTGTCAAGATAGTAGTGGCTGTGCCCAACGAACAGCCTGTGAAGTCAGCAAAGGACATTAAACCCGGAAGCAGGGTCTCGACTGAATACCCTAAACTCACTAAGAAGTTCTTTGATGACCTGGGTATACCTGTTGATATACGCTACTCATATGGAGCTACTGAGGCAAAGGTGCCCGAACTTGTTGATGTAATAGTTGATCTGACCGAAACTGGCTCAACACTGCGGAAAAACGGTCTTAAGATAGTCGATATCATACTTGAATCCACGACAAAGCTCATTGCGAATAAGAAATCCTGGAATGACCCTGTAAAGAGAAAAGAGATAGAGGAAATAAAGATCCTCCTGCAGGCGGTGCTTGAGGCGCGCGGCAAGGTTTACATCGTAATGAACGTGCCTGAGGACAGGCTGGATGCTGTCGTGAACGATCTTCCTGCCATGAAGAGACCCACGGTGTCAAAGCTGTATAAATCTGATTATTATGCAGTTGAGACAGTGGTAAGCAAGAGCGAGATCAATACGCTGATACCAAAGCTCAAAGAGCTTGGGGCGGAAGATATACTTGAGATGGATATTACCAAGATAGTGCATTAAAATAATATTCAAAGTATTAGCTAAGTTTCATAGCCAAGAGGCTGAAAGGAAGGGCAAGCAGAATACCCAGGAAGTAATTCCCGCATCTTGTAAAATGGAGCGGTGAGCATACACGTGTGCGCCAAGCTGTTCCCATGCCCGTATAAGGTATGGAATCTGATAAAAATGTTACGAATGTTCGTGTTTTACTGACCTTAAATTTATCTCAAAATAGTTATCGTTATTCAATCCAATAACACCATATTTAGAAGGGAATGAATAATGAGATACGATTTTAAAATTGAAAATGTAGTTTCTACTGCAAAACTTTCAGATCATTTTGATTTGATCGATATTGAATCAAAACTTGAGGGCGCTGAATACAATAAAACAAAGTTTCCTGGTCTTGTGTATAGAATTAAAGAGCCAAAATCTGTTTTTTTATTATTTAATTCTGGCAAAGTTGTATGCACAGGATGTAAATCCATTGATGATGCAAAAAATGCCGCTGATATGCTCAGCAAAAAACTCATCGGATTGGGAATAAATGTAAGTGGCAATTATGAACCCATCATTCAGAACATAGTAGCATCAGCTGATCTTGGAGGTGCCCTGAATCTTAATGCTGTGGCTTTAGGATTCGGAATGGAAAACATCGAATACGAACCTGAACAGTTCCCCGGGCTTGTTTATCGAATGGATGACCCGAAGGTAGTAATATTATTGTTCGGTTCAGGAAAACTGGTTATTACTGGCGGCAAGTCTCCATTGGATTGCAAAAATGCCTTGATCAATGTAAAAGATACATTAATCAATTTAAGCTTATTATCCCACCCATAAAAGTGCCATCAATCCGGGTTTTATTATCATCACAAATAGTATTTATACAAATATGGCTACATAACAAAGAATCTGTAATAAATGCGGTCGATTTTCTTGTTAAAAATAACCACCCCATCCCGTCTGCACATGACCCTTATCGACATGAACGCCTCAAGGGGACGTGTGGACGGCAGTATCGGGCTTACGCTTGATGAACCTGTTATACATATCACTGCTGAAAGATCTGACGTTATTGAGGTAACAGGGACAAGCGAACATGCCAAACGTATGAAGAAAAGCGCTGCTTTGCTCCTGCCTGACGGTGTGGGGATACATATCAACATTGAAAAGGATTATCCATCCCACGTCGGTATGGGTTCTGGAACCCAGGCTGCGCTTGCTGCCGGAATGGCTGTGAACAGGCTATACGACCTGGGTTTGAACGTGTATGAGATCGCCGTGAAAGTTGGCAGGGGCGGAACGAGCGGCATCGGAGTGGCGGCATTCGATAAGGGCGGCTTTATTCTGGACGGAGGACATAAGTTCAGTGAAAAAAAAGCGTTCCTTCCATCCGCGGCAAGCAGGCTTCCTCCTGCCCCTATCATATTGAGAAAAAACTTCCCTGACTGGCCCATCGTGGTCGCGATACCCGGGCATAAGGGGGCATATATGAAAAAAGAAGAGAACATATTCCAGACAGAATGCCCGGTCCCATTGCGCGAGGTGGAAAAACTCTCGCACTTCATCCTTATGCAGCTTCTTCCTGCTCTAGCTGATGAGGATATGGCAGCATTTGGCAGCAGCATAAATGCGATACAGGAGCTTGGCTTTAAAAAAAGAGAGATAGGACTTCAACCTGTATCAAAAGTTTTGATGAAAATACTAAGGGAAGGAGGGGCTTACGGGGCTGGTATGAGTTCTTTTGGTCCAACTGTTTATGCTTTCGGGGAAGATGCAGAGGAACTCAAAAAGATCGCTGTGGAATTTTTGGGCGGCAAAAGACCGGTTTTCATTACAAAGGCAAGAAATAAAGGGGCAAAAATAGAAGATATTTGACTTAACATTTATCTAGATTAGAGTATATGAAAGAAACTCTTACATTCTTTGGAGGACATTAATTCAATGGCAGAATCTGAAGCCCATAAGAAATACGAATTCAAAAGAACTCTTGAAGCTCTTCGCGATAAGCATGGCAGAGGTACGGAACTCATCTCGCTTTATATCCCTCATGACAAGCAAATATTCGAAGTATCGAACCAGTTGAGGGAAGAGTTCGGTCAGGCTTCCAACATTAAATCAAGGGTGACAAGGCAGAATGTTACAGGAGCTATTGAATCCCTGCTTTCACGGCTCAAGCTTATTCCAAAGGCGCCAGTGAACGGTGTGGTCATCTTCTGCGGCGCTGTGGACATAGGCGCAAACAAGACCGATATGATAACCTTCATCATCGAGCCGCCCGATCCCATTGTATCTTATAAATACCACTGCGATTCATCCTTCCTTCTCACTCCTCTTGAGGACATGCTGCATGAGAAACAGACATACGGTCTCATAGTTCTTGACAGGCGTGAAGCAACTGTGGGACTGCTGCGCGGGAAACATATCGAGGAGATGGCACATCTCACTTCCACTGTCCCTGGAAAACAGCGCAAAGGCGGTCAGAGCGCCCACAGGTTCCAGCAGCTTCGACTTATAGCGATAAATGATTTCTATACAAAGATAGCAGATGCTGCAAGCGAGGTCTTCGTGGCTATTGATCCAAAGGACTTCAAGGGGGTGTTCATAGGCGGACCATCGCCCACGAAAGAAGAGTTCGAAAGCGGCGCTTTCCTGCATCATGAGATTCAGAAAAAGATACTGGGGCTCTTTGATGTGGCATATACCGATGAGTCAGGTCTTTACGAACTGTTCGACAAACTGGGAGAAGCCCTGCAGGACCTTGATGTAATAAAAGAGAAAAAGCATATGGAACGCTTCATGAAAGAGCTTGTGAACGACTCAGGTCTGGCTTCATACGGAGAAGAACAGGTCAGGAAGAACCTCGAAATGGGCTCTGTGGACACGCTGCTGTTATCAGATGAACTGAGAAAACTCAGACTCACCATAAAATGCGGCAACTGCGGTTATGAGGAAAAAAAGACCATCCTGAAAAAGGCGGGAGAGGAGTACCAGCCAGGGAACTGCACAAAGTGCGGGTCAGGCTTGAAGGTCGCAGAGTCAGTGGATATCGTGGAAGAACTTTCAACCATTGCAGACCAGATGAGTACTAACATCGCTTTCATCTCGAACGACTTTGAAGAAGGGAACCAGCTTATGTCGGCTTTTGGCGGGATAGGCGCGATACTGAGATTTAAGACCGGTATCTAAGATTTCTTTTCGATCGTGTATTTAATGATCATATCTATGGTGAGACCGCGGACGCAATTTTCATACTCACCCAGAGCCTGCTTTATTTTCGCGTTATCCAGAAGCTTCTCGACCTGTTCTTTCATGCTGGAATAACGGACGTATTCCTGCACAGTGAGCTGGTTTTCGTTTGTGGTTTCAAATATTATTGAACTCATTTTTCCTCCTGATGATAGCTCTTATGTCCTATCTCCACAGGCGCGCATTCGGCGCACTCGAATTGCAGGGTAGTATGTAATATATTATACCTGTCGCTAACCATTTTGCTGATCTCTCTAATTAGCGCCTCTGTCTGCTGGACGTGTATCCTGTCAACGAGAACATGGACGCTCATGGCATGGATATTGGAGCATATGCTCCAGATATGGATATCATGCACGCCCCTTACCCCATCGATCACCATTATCTCCCTGGATAGCGTATCTGCGTCAACATGCTTTGGCGCGAATTCAAGAAGTATCCTCATAGAACCTATGACAAGCCTGAACGCGCCGTAAAGAAGTATCGCGGCGATCAGGATGCTCAGCACAGGATCTATCCTGTTTTCTCCTGTTAGAAGAATTACCACAGCCCCGGCGATAACAGCCACAGATGCAAGGGCATCGCCTATCACATGAAGGTAGGCGCTTTTGACATTCAGGTCAGAATGACCGTGCAGTTTTAAAGCCACCCATGCATTGACAACAAGACCGATAGTTGCGATGACAAGGACTTCTGCTCCTTTTACCTCGGGCGGGTCAAGTATCCTCCAATATGCCTCGTAAAAGATGAAAAACGCGATCCCGATTATCGTTACCCCGTTTATTAACGCGGCAAATATCTCAAACCTGTGATAGCCAAATGTCATGCTGCTATTTGATGGTCGGGCTGATATCCTTATTGCGCCGTAGGAAAGGACAAGCGCCACCACATCCATGAAAACATGGGCTGAATCCGAGAGCAGGGCAAGACTGTTTGATAGTATCCCGCCAGCTAATTCCATGAAGAATATTATCGATGTAAGAATTATTGCCAGCTTCAGGTTTTTGCGGATCGCTTCTTCCATGATGCCTTCTTAATCACCGGAATTGTTTGGTAGTTTACAAACTGGAAGTTTCCTGCACATTTCGCAGCCAGCCTCGCACGGTTCGACGTGGATCAGTATTGAAAGGTTGGGGATCTTCTCCTTAATGTCCTTTTCCAGATGATCGCAGAAATCATGAGCATCACCGACATGCTCGTTTTTAGGTAGCACAAGGTGAAGGTCAACGAACCTCTCAGCCCCAGACATCCTTGAGCGGAGATTATGGTATTCTGCGTATTCAGAATAGTGTTCAGCAATGATGGATTTGATGAGATCTTCTTCGCTGTCAGAAAGTTTTACATCCATGATCCCGGAGACAGAACGTTTCGTCAGGTTATACGATGCTTTCAGGATTATGAGCGCCACGATTATTGCAATAATGGGGTCAAAAATAGGATTTTTTGTGATCCATATTAGAATAAGACCAATAAAAACGCCGAATGATGTGTATACATCCGTAGTGAGATGATACGCATCTGCTTCAAGAGCTATTGATTCAGTTCTCTTTGCAACTTTCATTATCTTTCCTGATACATAAAAGTTCACAACAGTAGATAAGCCCATGATAACGATACCTGCGCCAATCAGGTCATGATCTATCCCTTCGTTTTTTAATATCTTTCCAACTGCCATAACAAGAATGAAAACAGCTGCCGCAAAAATAAGGATAGCTTCGACCGTGCCTGAAACGTTCTCGAACTTGCCGTGCCCGAATTTGTGCACCTCATCGGCTGGCTTGCCGGCTTTCCGGACTGAATAATTGGCTATTATCGCTGCCAGCAGGTCTATGCCTGAATGGAGGGCTTCAGAAAGGATGGATATGGAACCTATCATGAATCCAGCGGCGAGCTTTAACAAAAGCAAAAATATATTAGAATAGATGGATAATCTTGCCACTGCAGTTATTTCTTTATGGGCTGCAAAATATTTGTTGTTATTATCTGGCATTTATTAGTCTATTGGCAGTAACAGTATAAAGGGATTTTTATCATCGGGATACTTTCCATCTGATAAGAACCCCTTCTTCTATTTTCTCACACAATAGGAGCGTAAGCCTGCAAAAATCATTTTTAAACCCCTCTCCATCGACAAGCGTGGGTGAGGTTTGTCCTCCGATTATGATATTCCCGATAAATGTATATAGTTCATCCACAAGTCCGCTTGAGATCAAACCCCAGTTCAGTGTGGCTCCTCCCTCTACCATCAGGCGGTCGATACCCCTGGCTTTTAACTCGATAAGGAATTTTTCCATATCCACTGTTTTTCTGCCGGCAGTTATTATTTCGGCGCTTTCTGCAAGCTTTTTTACGCGTTCCTGCGGCGCATTTTCCGATACCGCAATTATCCTCTTCCCTTCACCCTTCTTTAAAATATCGGCATCTGGCGGAGTGCGCGCCATGCTGTCCACCACGATCCTTACGGGGTTCTCAGGAAGCCCCCCGGCGCGCCTCTTATCCCTGCGCTGCGCTGATTTTACGGTGAGGCTCGGGTTGTCAGAAAGAACGGTGCCTATGCCCACCATTATCGCATCAGAGGTAGCCCGCAATTCATCCATGCGCTCAAAATCCAGGCTGCCGGATATCCTCGTTTGCTTTCGTTCGACGGTGGCTATTTTCCCGTCTGCGCTCATGGCTGCGTTTATAAAGACAAAGGGTCGTGAGGATCTATCTTGCATGGCTTTCTCTTTTAACTTCAAAGATGAAATATCTAACCGCAAGCGTTATTCCGGATTATCAGCCTTTTCCGCCATCTGCCTCATGACCTCTTCATACTCAAGCGGGTGCTCATGCTTCATCTGTTCTTCAGAAAGGTTCCCTGTGAGCCATGCTTTTGACATGGGGAAAACTTCAGGGCTGTAATGCACGTTCCACCAGTGAACGATGAATATGAAAAGGGTCGCAAGCAGTGCTTCATCCGTATGGATAAGAGTGGCAAGATGCACATATGCGTATGGTATGAAGTTCATCGCTGCGAAAGGGAACAGCATTATGAGTCCTGTTACGCACAGCATCACCATTCCCCAGAAAGCTCCCCAGTAGTCGAATTTCTCTTTCCAGCTGTACCTTGCGAATTTGGGCTGCTCTGCTTTTCCAAGATAAAAGAATATCGTCTGCCAGAAATCCTTTGCGTCTTTCAGGGTAGGCCATACTTTTCTCTCAAGCAGGGGTTCCTTATCGACAAAGATATGGTAAACAATATGATATATACCGAGAACTACCATCCCAATGCCTGCCGCATGGTGTATCTGGGTACGCATCTCAAATCCCCCCACAAGACCAATTATCACGGGGGACCACCAGGCATCAGGGAACTTTACCGGCATACCCGTCACGACAAGAGCCATGAACGAACCGATCATTACCCAATGCTGTAGAAGCTGGTTGAATGTAAATCGTTTAAAAAAAACTTCACTCATCTTATTATCTCCTGTTAAGTCCTGTGATCCTGAAACCTCAACGAGTCTCTGCCTGCTCATGATCTACCATCTCCTTTTGAGCTTGAACCTGGACAGGAAATCAAGAATTACCATCCCGGTGAAGAGACCTATGACCCCTGCGGTCAGGACCTTGAAGAATTGCGCTATCCAGTATGCAAGGTCGAACGGGCCAATATAATATGCCTGCATCTGCGGGCTCATACCTGTCTTATTAAATACGAGTTCACCTGTATGCAGAGACTCCTTATCGTGAACAAGACCTGCCGCAATGTCTGCATCGAATTTGACTCCGGGATGGCAGTTCTCCTTGCCGCATGTTTTGGGGAGATTATCAGGGTATGTGCTGGATGTCGGGTCTGTATGGGGTTTAGTGACATGGTTTTCGTGGCAGTCCGAACAGGTCGCAACTAAAACATATCCACTCTTCAGCGCTTTCCAGTGGAACGATTCTTTATAAGTATCCATCCGGTCGGTTTTTATCCCGTAATACCATGCGCTCATAATTTCCGGATTTGAGTGGCATTTTGCACAAGTGGCAGGACTGTTCTGATGGTTCGATAACGATTTATTATCGCTTATAGCGCGTATTTCATGGATACCGTGACAATCAGTGCATGTAGCAGCTTCAGGATGCCCTTTCTCAATCTCTTCCCAGTGAATGCTCTGTTTGTAGTCATCGGTTTCCCGTTCGTGACATTTTGAGCATATTATCGTTATATTGTTTCTTGTGGGTTTGCCTATGAAATTTCCTGACATCACATTCGCGGATATTACGGTGTAATTGGATCCTTCGCTCCCCCCATGGCAATCCGCACATGAAAAACCCATCTCGTAATGGATATTGTTCCTGAATTCAGTGACAGTCTTTGTATGGCAGTGATAGCAGGATACATCCTGCTGGGCAGAAACAATCTGTATTGCTAAAAAGAGAACTGTAATCGTAATCAATGCGTATTTCTTTGGCAAGCTGCTGATTAATGACATTAGTTTTTACCTCGCTGGATCGTTCTAATCGTATTTTGAAATGTTGACCTATCCCATGTATCCCGTTTTTCTCGTTTTAAAAGATAATAACTTCTTGTTGTGATGCCTTAAATAATTTGTGATTTTTATACACCTGAACCATTTAATCTATCATTTATATCTATTAAATAATCCTGAATCTGAAAATAAAATAGGTAATTTCATATATTGGAATGACGGAAATATAATAAATGATAGAAGTCGAGGTAAAAGCGCGCGTAATAGATCCTAAGCTCGCTGAAAGGTCAATCGTTGCGCTGGGGGCATCGCCTATCGGAATTGAGGCACAGGCAGATACTTATTACAGTGCGCCATATCGTGATTTCGCAAAGACGGACGAGGCATTGAGGATAAGGGTACAGGACGATAAGTATTTCCTGACATATAAGGGTCCCAAGATGGACACTGTCTCCAAAACAAGAAAAGAATATGAGGTGGAGGTTAATGACGTGAACTGCATTGGCGATATTCTTTCCTCCCTGGGGTTTACTCCGGTTGCCACCATAGTCAAGAAAAGAAAAAAATACAGGCTGGGGAACTTCATTATTTCACTTGACGAAGTGCGAAATCTCGGAGATTTCATGGAGATCGAGGTCTGTCTTCGGGATTCAAAGTCCCATGAAGAAAAAGTTGAGAGCATTTTCAGGCTTTTTGAAAAACTGGGCATAAAAAGGGATGAGTCGATCCGGAAATCATATCTTGAGATGATACTTGAAAGATCATAGATCGTTCGTCTATCATAGAATAAATTTATATACTGTCATTCTCTTTTCAGGCGTCTATGAGCGTGTTCAGTTCACTTAATCCCCATCTGCAGGAATCCCTGGCAAAACGGGGTTTTACCGCCCCGACTGAACCGCAGGTGAAAACCATCCCTGCAGCGCTTGCGGGTGAACACGTCCTTCTTATCGCGCCTACAGGTTCAGGCAAGACAGAATCAGCTGTGCTCCCGGTATTTAATAGCATCATGGCGAAAAATGAGGAACAGAGGCAGGGGATCTCAGTGATTTACATCACACCGCTGCGAGCCCTGAACAGGGATATGCTGTCACGGCTTGAATGGTGGGGCAAAGAACTTGGAATAAAGGTCGCGGTGAGGCACGGTGATACCACAGCATATGAAAGGCAGAAGCAGTCCCTGAAGCCTCCTGATTTCCTGGTCACCACACCTGAGACGCTGCAGATAATGCTGACCGGGAAAAGGCTTCGGAACAACCTCAGGACTGTTACGCATGTGGTCATCGATGAAGTGCACGAACTGGCGTCGTCAAAGAGGGGCGCTCAGTTATCAATCGCGCTTGAGCGGCTTGTGGAAGTTGCCGGAGAGTTCCAGAGGATAGGACTTTCCGCGACCGTAGGGAGACCTGATGAAGTGGCGCGTTTTCTTGCAGGAACTGACAGAAAAGCGCGCCTGATCGAAGTATCGCTCATCAAGCAGCTTGACTTCAATGTGATTTCCCCGAAACCATCATCTAAAGATGAAGCATCATCTAAAAAACTCATGTGTTCACCTGAAGTGGCAGCGCATCTGCGTGTGATCTCCGAGATCATGGAAAAACATAAGTCAACGCTCATATTCGTAAATACAAGAGAAGCGGCGGAGATGCTGGGTTCAAGGTTCAGGATGCTGGGGCTCTCGATTGGCGTTCACCATGGGTCGCTTTCAAAGGATGCGCGCATAGAAGCAGAGAACAATTTCAAGGGAGGACTGCTTCGCGGGCTTATCTGCACATCATCCATGGAGCTTGGTATAGATATCGGGGATGTTGACCATGTTATCCAGTACATGTCCCCACGGCAGGTCACGCGCCTGATACAGAGGGTAGGAAGGTCTGGTCACTGGGTGGGTGAGCGCTCAAGCGGGACGATAATCACGATGGGCGCGGACGATGCTGCCGAATCTTCGGCAATTACAAGGAGGGCAGGAGCAGGACAAATAGAGACCATCGAGCTTCATGAGGACAGCGCAGATACGCTTGCGAACCAGATCTGCGGGATGGCGCTTGATTTCGGGGAGATACCTGTCGAGAGGATATATTCAATAGTCAGGAGAGCATATCCGTTCCGCACCCTCAAGCTGGAGATGCTGCGCGCGGTTATCAAACAGCTGGTGGATACACGCCTCATCTGGTTCGAGGATGATAAGGTCGGAAAGAAGCAAAAGTGCCTTCATTATTTTTACGAGAACCTTTCTATGATACCTGATGAGAAGCGCTTTGAGATATTCGATATCGTGAGCGGCAGGACAGTGGGGGCGCTGGATGAAGTGTTCGTGGCTGATTTTGCAAAGCCGGGGGCTGTGTTCATAGCAAAAGGCGAGATGTGGCGAATTATTGAGGTGATCACCGAGAAGAGCATGATCAAGGTGGAGCCGATTAGAGACCCGGGCGGCGAGATACCTAACTGGCAGGGAGAGGAGATACCTGTGCCGTATGAGGTGGCGCAGGAGGTGGGAAGCATAAGGAAGCGCATCATGGAGAAACTCGAAAGAGGTGTGAGCGCAGAAAATATCATCGAGGAGTTCGGGAAAGAATATCCCGCAGATAGCGAGGCAGCAGGTGGGATACTGGAACTTATGCAGAAGCAGAGGAAAGCAGGTCTTATTGCGCCGACGGATGATACCGCGGTCGTCGAACAGGAAGGAACTTCGATCGTCATAAACATCTGCGGTGGACACCGGGTGAATGAGACACTGGGGCGCGCTCTCACTTCGCTCCTTGCGGCAAGGTTCGGCGCCAGCGTGGCTATGGAGATCGACCCGTACAGGATAAAGCTGGAACTGCCCAGGATGTTCCATGCAGAGAGGATAAAGGAGATGCTCATGACCACGAGCCCGGAGCACATAGAGCCCATTATCGAGATGACGCTCAAGAATACCATGCTGTTAAAATGGAAGATGGTGCATGTGGCGCGTAAGTTCGGGGCGCTTTCCCGCGATGTTGATTATGAGCGCATAAGCATGAAGAAGTTGCTTGATGTGTTCGAGCATACTCCCATGTACGACGAGGCTGTTCGCGAGATATTCCATGACAAGCTGGATATAGAGCGCGCAAAAACCGTTCTGGAGAGCATCCAGAAGGGCAGCGTGAAGCTTGTGGTGCAGCGAGTAAGCCCGATAGGTGAGGCTGGGTTCATGGGAGGAAGGGAGCTTATGGCGCCAGAGAGGGCGGACAGCTCCATAATAATGGCTCTTAAGAGCAGGATAATGGATGACCATGTGATACTCTTCTGCCTGAACTGCAAGAAGTGGAAAGTCAGCACTGTGGTCAAAAGAGTGCCCGATAAGCCGGAGTGTCCTCTTTGCAGCAGCAGGCTGATAGCTGCGCTCAAGCCCTGGGAGGAGGAGGAGATCAAGCTTGTGAAGAAGCCTGAGAAGGAGAAGACAGAGGAGGAGAGGAAGAGGGCTGCGCGGGTGTACAGGAACGCCAGCCTTGTTCTTTCGCAGGGAAAGACTGCGGTGATAGCGCTTGCTTCAAGGGGGATTGGTCCTGATACTGCTTCGAGGGTGATAAGGAAGATGAGGGAGGACGAGGAGGAGTTCTATCGTGACATACTTATCGCGGAGAGGAACTATGCGAAGACGAAGAGGTTCTGGGAGTAGGGCACGGAAGTTACCGGGGCTCTGGTATAATACTGCGTTCTTAATTCTTTATCTCGGATCTCTTTCTTTGTGTAATCGAGCCTGGTGATATGATACGTTTGTCAGGTAGGTGAGGTTATGCTGGCTTCTGCCTGGATAAAAATTTTTTCTGGCAGACGGCTGATAAACTCAGAAATAACATGGATGCAGCATTTCATTCATCACCTGTCACCTACAGGAATCGCCGGTTTTGTGCTTGCTAATGGCTCCATGTCTTCCAATACTTCAGGCGAAGGCGAGATACGAAAGAACATTGTCGAGGCTGACCTTGTTGACTGCATGGTGGCGCTGCCTTCGCAATTGTTCTATAATACCATGATCCCCGCCTGCCTCTGGTTTGTTGCGCGGGATAAGAAAAACCATAAATTCAGGGACAGGCGCGGAGAAGTTCTTTTTATTGATGCCCGGAAGATGGGTGTTCTTGTGGACAGGAGACACAGGGAACTTACTGATGATGAAGTCCAGAAAATAGCCTCTACCTATCATGCCTGGCGCGGGGAAGGCGGGAAATATGAGGATGTGGCGGGATTCTGCAGCGCAGTTAAGCTTGATGAAATCAAGACGCATAGGCATATCCTGACTCCAGGGCGGTATGTGGGTGCGGAAGAAGTTGAAGATGATGGCGAGCCGTTTGAGGAGAAGATTATTTGCGATGTTTCTAAGAGGATTGCCGACAATATCGAACCAAAAATCTATCCGAAAATAAAAAAGACCAATTTAGACGGTGCGGATTGCATACATATAGAATTTCAGGGAAATAATTCGCCTTATTATGCATACGGCAGGGCATATATTCGGGTGGGAGATGAAGACAGGCAATTAAGTGCAAAGGAACTGGAAAACCTGATTTTAAGGAAAAATAAAGATAAATTGAGATGGGATACTGCGATCTGTGAGGAAGCAAAACTCACAGACATAAGTTCAACAAAATTGAAGGGATTTTTGAAAATAACGGGGTTGAAATACGACACTGTAAATAATACTTTGAAAAAATTAACGCTTCTTTCTGATGGAAAGTTATTGAATGCTGCTGTGATCTTATTTGGGAAAAAACCGCATTCTTTTTTTCCAAATGCAAAACTCAGATGTGCAGTTTTTGGCACAACAGATACGTCTTTTACTATTGATATGAAGGATTTTGATGGGGATCTGTTTTACCTGATTGAAAGGGCAGAGGAATATGTCTTAAAAAATATCCATATCGGGATGAAGTTGGAGGGCTTGCGCAGGGTGGATGTACCTGAGATCGATAAAGAGGCTTTCAGGGAAGCAAAAATAACTACTAAAGAATTAGCTGATAAAACAGGATTATCTGTAAAAGGTATCGAGTGGAATATTAAAGAGCTAAAAGATAAAGGTCTGCTCCGGCGCATCGGCGCTGACAGGGGCGGGTACTGGGAGGTGGTGGGGGGATGATGGAAGCGAGATTCAAACAAACTGAAATAAAAAAACTGTTTGAAGGAAAATGGAATAAAATGATAGTTCCATCTTCCGAAACATTGGAAATTTTCGATGCATTTCTTAGAAAAATATATAACAAAGTTCAAGATAATAATGAACAATCGGACATTCTCGCTGAAATCCGCGATGCCCTCCTCCCGAAGCTGAGGTTCGCGTCAGTACAAATAGTAATTTAAATAATGAAAATAAATAGAAGATAGAATATGATATCCAAAAGAACTATTCAGGAAGCTGTCGAACTACTCAAAAAGGCTGCAAATCCCGTCAAGATAATACTCTTCGGTTCTTATGCTCGTGGTGATAATAAAGAGAGCAGCGACCTTGATTTTCTTGTTGTTGAAAAGGAAATAAAAGCCCGAAGAATGGAGACCGTGCGCCTCAGGGATGTGTTAAGTCCCCTTCGAATTCCTGTGGATGTGCTTGTCGTCAGTGAAAAATCATACAATGAATGGAAGGATGCGCCTGGAACGGTCATTTACGAAGCAGCTGTCGAAGGAAAGGTGGTTTATGGGGCCGCTTGAAAGAGCAGAGCTTCTCCTTGAGGAACTCATCTCAAACGAAAAAGTCAGAGATGAGAACGTCGGCTTTCATGCCCAGCAAGCCGCTGAAAAGCTGCTAAAAGCCCTTCTCATGGCAAAGAATATCCCCTACCGCAGGACGCATGATCTGAGGGAACTGATAGACCTGATCAGAGATAATGGTATAGAATTTCCAGAATCGCTTATGGAAATACGCACCCTCTCTCCTTTTGCAGTTGAATTTCGATACGATTACATTCCCATGGAAGAAGAATAATTAAAGATAGATACAGATGAAAAGACACGCAATGAATACACTTATTAATAATTAAAGCATTGTTTTTGAAAGAGGTAACCATGGACACCGTAAAAGACTCAGTAATTCAGATGATCCATAGAATGCCGAATGATGCTTCAGTGCAGGATATCATGGCTGAACTGTATTTCAGGCAGAAAGTGGATGCGGGCTTGCAGGCGCTTGATAAGAACAAGGGGATAGAGCACAGCGCAGTTAAAAAAAGATTGAAGAAATGGTTAGAATAATCTGGTCGCCGGATGCTGCCGCTGATCTTGAAGAGATATGCGATTATATCGCAAAGGATTCAGAGCATTTTGCGTGGGTTTTTGCGCAGGGAATTATTAATGCGATCGAAAGGCTCCAGATTTTTCCTGAGTCTGGAAGGATTGTGCCGGAATACAACCAAAAGGGGATTCGTGAAATAATTTTTCAAAATTATCGGATCGTTTACCGAATTAAACCGGATGCCGTAGAAATAGTTACCATCACTCATGGGGCAAGATTGATGGAGGATTGATGCAATCCTCACACTCTCGCCGATCTCCGCGATGCTCTCCTCCCGAAGCTGATGTCGGGCGAGATCCGAGCGGGCGTGAACCGCCGATGAACACAGATTGCGCGGATTACGCGGATGCACACGGATTTCGTATCCATGAAAATCCGTCAATTCCGTGCAATCCATGTTCAAAGTCGCAATAAATCTGCGTTCATCACGTCGAAACCCTGCGGGTTCTCCAGACCGAAACCTAACGGTTCTACTACCGAAACCCTGCGGGTTCTCGACTCCGCGCACACGTATGCCATGCTTGGCATACGTGGACACGCCCTCCAGAGGCGAGTCCAATTACCGCTTTCATTCACGCCCTAAAAGGTAAAGGCATGGTAAATATGTTACATTCGAGTTGAATATGGAAAGGTTAATTAAGAAGTTTCCAGATGATAACAAACCAGTATGAACAGCGAGTGCATCTTCTGCAGGATAATCAAAGGTGATTCATCTGCGAAGTTTGTTTATAAAGACAATGATCTGGTCGCATTTCATAATATAAGACCTCATGCACCG
>JAYTKX010000051.1:0-13826 GCA_043729865.1 Methanobacteriota archaeon | reverse complement strand
CAACTGGAAACTCTAATATATTGATTAAAAAAGGGTGATTCTGCAATCTTTTATGAGCTACTTCGTTGAGTAGAATTCCTTAACCGATGACCAATGAATTAGTATTATTCTCATATGTTTACCACCTTAATTCCTGTTTTTTATATAGGGTACCCCCCTACTAGATAAGTTACATTATTTAAATTTTACCTATTGTCGTAGGTGAAAAATCTTTTTGTGTTAATTTTTTTTGAAATGTTATTTAGCCAATAAGCCTCCCACCCTAAATGATGATTACAAATATCAAATCGGAAAGGCCATTTAACTTCGGGGTATAAAGAACCCTGGCACCTTTCAAAGGCGGAGATGAATTAATAACCATATCTAAATATAGTTATTATGTATTAAATATTTCGATAGGATTAGGTTATTCGAAATTCTCATTAGTAAATTTATCAAAAAGGGAAGAATCTGCAATAGTAAAAGATTGTATAGCCTGACCCAAGCATTAAATCAAAAAAGAAATCTATCAGAAATCGATAATAGACTGCCAATACAGGCAGTCCATCAATATTAAAAAACTATCCTTTTACCTGGGCTTTGGGTGAGCGGGCTATCTTCTTGCGCTTGGCGCCTGAAGATGTATATCGCTGATTCGGGCCCGGGCGTTTATAGGCGAGCTCGGATTCCGGCACCATTATTATTGTTCCTTTCCGGTGCTTTATCCTGCCCCATTTTGTTGTGCCTGTTTTTCCCATGTGGTTTTCCTCCAGTGAGTTTGTCTGGCTCCACAATAAGTCCTTTTGTTCATAAACCTTTCCCCTTTTCAAAACGCTTCTTGATCATGTACATCTGTACTTTCTTGGCTTTTGCCTGATGAAGCACTTTCTCAAGCGCCTCTTTTTCAAGTGGTTCTATCTTTATATATCCCCTGTCCCCGGCATCCCTGAAAAGTTCAAGACCGAGCCCTGTCCGGGCAAGAACCGTAGTGTATCCCTCTTTTGAACCCACGCCTCCGAAAGAAAGGTCTGCTTTTTCTGCGGTCAGATCAGTACAGACAGTGCATGAGCCGTTCCGATACTGATCAATATCATTTAAAGGAAAGACCTGCTCTGAATCTGTAATAACATGGAACTTACCTTTGCGGATCTTCATATTTCTTACTGTCGAAAGCGGGATGCTCTTAGATTCAAGAAAAGCTTTCAATCCTTCATAATTGAATGTGTCCATACAAAAAAGTCCCATTTTCAATATATTGGCGCGCATGAACATGTGAAGTAATCCGTAAGGGGATGTCTGCATCTTATTTACTGCATCGATGTTGCAGGAAGGACCAACGAAACCTATTGAACGTGAGCCCCTTTTTATCGCGCTCATCAGTGTCTCCATGGTCATGGAATGCACATATATTGAGCCGGATGAACGCAATATGTCCTCTCTGGTTTGAGCTACTATGGACTCCGGCTTCCAGGGTTCATCCTCACTTTTCACAGTCACTACAGCGCTGTCTATCAATCCTTCCTCCAGTGCGTACAGCAGCATGGATGTGACCACTCCCCCATCCTGTCCTTTCACCTCTGGAAGCATGGTCTTTGCAGTAAAGACGTCACGAACTTTCCCTATGAGGCTTGATTCCGTTGTTATTGTCCTGGGGCACTGGTTATAACAGACACCACAGGCGGTGCAGGGTCCCGTTAGAGCTGGTTTTCCTTCTTTGAGGTTCAATACTTCACAGCTTGCAACACAGGCTCCGCAGAGCGTACATATTCCTGGGTCGATTATTTCACGTTTTAATTTCCCGAAGGATATTTTCTCCCGGTCTTTTAGAGTTCGCCTTACTCTTATAATGCTTTTATCAAGTTCATCGAATTTCTTTTTGCAGTTCTCTGAACAGAAGAAATATTCCCTGTTCTTATAAGCGGATTTGAACTCTGTTTTTTCATCAACCGTTTTTTTACATATCGGATCAATTGGCATTAGTGATTAATCCTGTACCTGACCATAAAATGTTTTCCATGATTAGTTTCACACTGCTATCAAATGGATTTAAATAAATCAAAGACAACGAAAGAGATAATGACACTTCATACCAGAGCGCTGGAGTGCGCTGAATATATCCAGAAACATTCATCAGCGTTGGTGGTCTCTCACATAGATGCGGACGGTCTCACATCTGCCGCTATCATGGGAAAAGCGCTGGGCAGGGCTGGTATAGACTACGATACCCGGTTCATCAAACAGCTCGACAATGCCGCGCTTACCGCAATAGCGGACATCAACCCTGAACTTGTGATATTCACAGACCTGGGGAGCGGGATGCTGGATGCTATAAGTTCATCGAAGCTCAATGCTGTGGTATCAGACCACCATCAGCCGCAGGGGACGTATGAGCATCATCTGAACCCTCATCTTTTTGGCTTGCACGGCGCGACTGAACTCTCCGGGTCAGGTGTTACATATCTCATTGCTTCATCGCTCGGGGACAACAGTGACCTTGCAGACCTTGCGATAGTGGGAGCCGTTGGCGACCTTCAGCACATGAAGCACGGGCAGTTGATAGGAGTTAACAGGGAGATACTTGAAAATGGGGCAAAGAACGGGGTACTGCGCTTTGAAAAAGATCTGCTCCTCTTTGGCAAACAGACGCGTCCGATATTCAAGTTGCTCCAATATTCTTCCGACCCGTATCTTCCCGGCATCACGGGCAGCGAGGACGCAAGCATCGAATTCCTGAAAAAGATAGGCATACGCCAGCACGGTGAAAAATGGAGGCGGTGGATAGATCTTGAGCCTGCGGAAAAGCAGCAGATAGTCTCAGCCCTTTTCCAGTTCTGCCTTTCTTCAGGCATGCAGGCATGCAATGTCCAGAGGCTTGTTGGCGAGGTCTATACGCTTCTGCGTGAGCGCGAGGGCACAGAGGTAAGGGATGCATCCGAGTATTCCACGCTTCTCAATGCCACGGCGCGCTACGACCACGCGGATATCGGGCTTGCGGTGTGTATGGGCGACCGCGGGAAGAGCTATGATGAAGCAAGCGCCCTGCTGAACGAACACAGGAAGAACCTTGTGGAAGGGCTTACTCTTGTTAAGGAGCAGGGGACTGTAAGGATGGAAAACCTGCAGTACTTCGATTCGGGGAACAAAATAAGGGAGACAATTGTTGGAATAATCGCCGGTATGTGCGCATCTTTCCTGAAACGAGATGTGCCTGTTATCGCTTTTGCAGATTCGGACGGGGGCGTGAAGGTCTCATCCCGCGGGAATTATGACCTTACAAGAAGGGGATTGAACCTGGGAAACGCCATCAGCGAGGCTGCCAGCGCCGTGGGCGGCACAGGAGGGGGACATGATATCGCAGCAGGGGCGTTCATTCCCCGGGACGCAAAGAGCGAATTCCTGAGGATACTTGATAGCAAAATAGGGTCGCAGATTAGATAATATGGAGGTATCGGCGTTTTCTGAGACAGTTTATTTTCTTCCGGTTTGAAAAATTCAACAACGAGCTAAACGAACTCGATACGAAAGCAAGCTCGGAGTTAGTTTTAGTTCGCATTAGTTCGTTGTTTATCTCTATCCGTTTTCTGACCGCAAAATTAATTAGTATATATATTCTATAAGTCCCTGTAAAAGGAGAGCTGGTATAATGTATAAAAAACTAATTATTTTGCTGTTCCTGCTGACATTATCGCAGGGAGCAGCGGCACAGCCCGTTGTGGATTATCTCCATATCAACGCAGATGTGAACAACGGGTATTCTGTAACCACAGTGGAAGAGAAACTCACTAACGTTCTGGATGTCCCTGCAGAGGACGAATTCAGGTTCCTGATACCTGAAGAGGCGTTCATATCAGGTTTCACGATAATCATCGATGGAAAGGAATATGTGGCAGATGTGCTTCCAAAGAAAGAAGCGCAGCAAAAATTCGAGGAGGCAGCTTCACAGGGAAGGTCTGCCGGGCTACTGGAATCGAAAAATAAGAATATGTTCTCTTACTCACTGAGTTTCGGGGCAAAACAGAGCATTATTGTGCGCCTTAAGTACGAGCAGGCTGTTAAAAAGAGCCTTGGAATATACGAATACGCGCTGTTCCTGCGCGATACAGACACAGTTCACACTATAAATTCGCTTTCAGTCAACCTTACAATATCCTCCCTGAACAATATCAACACGCTCAAAACGCCGGGATTTACCGGAGCGAGCGTAAAATACCTTTCTGCCACGACAGGAAGTGTGACCTACAGCTCAAATGCGATGCCAGGTCAGGATCTTACTGTGGTTTACACGACCGACAATCCTCCTCTTAATGGCAACATGCTGTTCTACAACAGGGGCGGACAGGGCTATATGATGCATGTGTTCTCGCCCAATGAAACCCAACTCGGTACCACTGCCCTGAGCAAGGATGTCATTTTTGTGGTGGATAAGTCAGGTTCGATGAGCGGTGAAAAGATAACGCAGGTAAAGAAAGTGTTCACGAAGATCATTTCTGACCTCCCTCCTGATGATTATTTCAATGTGATATTCTTCGACGCTACCATACGCACCTATTCGGGCACTCTGATGGAAGCGAACACCAGGAATAAGGCGGATGCGGCAAATTTCGTGAACAGCCTTGACGCAAACGGCGGCACCAACATCAACCAGGCGCTGCTTGACGCTGTCGGGATGTTCAAGACCGATAGCTCGCGCGTTCCCATAATCGTGTTCCTCACGGACGGCGAACCCACAGAGGGCATAACTTCCCCATATGTGATACGAAAGAACATAAAGGATGCAAATAAGGCGAAAGTCTCGATATTCACCATCGCTTTCGGTATCGATAACGAGGCGAATTACGATTTCCTGAAGGCACTGAGCCTTGAGAACTACGGCAAAGCACAGCGGTTCTTCCTGGAGGGCAAGGTCGAGGAGGAGATGACGGATTTCTATAATACCATCTCGACACCGCTTATCACGGACATGAGCTTCAACTATAACGCCATTTCCGACGTGGTAAACACAGGTCAGTTCAACCTCTTTGCAGGCTCGGATGCTATCGTGCTGGGCAAGTACAACGGGAACACAATAACATCTGATATTGCGGCGACCACTCGCACGGGAAGCAGGAATTTCAAGGATTCGTTCAATGTGGTCTCAAAACCTGAGAACGCCTTTATCCCGAGGCTCTGGGCATACACAAAAATAAAGAAGCTGATGGATCAGATGGATGTTGAGGGAGAGACTGATACTCTTGTGTCATCGGTGACAAGCATCTCACTGGAATTCAAGTTCGTGACACCTTACACGTCGCTTTTCGTAGAGGTGCCCAAGAACGCTACAAAGACGACTGCGACGGCGATCGATGCAAAGGCTGAAGCGGCAAGCGCTGTCCCGGTAGCGGCTACGGGAACCCAGGCAGCTTATGCAGGTGTAACGGCGACACCGGCAATGACAAGAGCAGCGGCAGCAACAACAGCAACAGTAGCTGCGGTAGGAACCACCACTAAAATGGAGCCGGGTTTCGAGCTTGTGTTCGCAATGATCGGACTGTTCGCTGTCAAATATCTTGTAGTGCGCAGGCGAAAATAACCGCGAATGAATACACGATAAAAAGTGTATTCATTTCGTTCTATTTTTATTAATAATATACAGCGCCAGTATTCCGATGACAGCGATCAGCGCTCCAAAGCCAGGCAACCAGTTCCCGTTATTCTGTGTTGGAACGGATGTTGTCGGTTGCTGACCATCTCTTACCCTGATGGGTAAACGCAGAGTCTGGTCTTCAGCATGCGCGCTATCGTCATCAAAATAATAGATGATCCTCCCCTGCACCTCGAATTCTCCGACCTGGTTCGAGCGAATCCTGACTTCAATGTCCCTTCCTTTGCCAGGAGGGATCTCGTATGTCGTGGTGAATTGACCGGCGCCCGATTGCACGAACTCGGATGAGGAAACGCTCATCCCTGAGGGTGGGAGAATGATGACCTGGACATGCATCACAGGTTTTGTGATGAGGTTCACGGCAGACAGTTTGAGCTGAATGTCCTCACCCATGACGACATCGGTTTTCTCGCCATGCAATTGTACGCTTGCGTTGGACGCGGGGTCATCCACGGGACGGGTCGAAGGTACAACAATGACCTTTGTTGTGCCGGACTTTCCTGTGTGAGGAGAGCCATCTTTATCATAATACGAAACCGATGCAGGCGGAAGACTGAAAGTGCCTGTTTCTGAGGGCTTTATGGAATACTGGAAGCTCCTGGATTCTTTTGTTTTCAAAATATCGTAGTTCTTTTCCGGGCTGCCGGTCGCAAGGGTGAAACCGACCGGAACAGTATCGGAAACTGTAATATTCTTAAGGTCTGATGTGCCGGTATTAGTTAATGTCAGGGTTATGGTCGTGGTATTTCCCAGTTCCGTGGTTTCAGGAGAAGCTGATCTTATCAGGGATATCGTATCCAGCCTGTATATCTCGACCTTCAGACTTCCGGCATTGTTGTCATAGTCTCCCCTTTCGTCCATCGGTGTGGCGTCATATATGCTGAACTTTATCTTCTTCCCACTTCCTTTTCTGTTGAAAGTGTAAGTGTGGGTCGCGATATCGCTTATATCGGCGCTGACCCTATCGCCATCGAACTCGATGGATTTGAACGGATAGCTGTAAACCTTGCCAGCGCCCATGCGGTACTGAGCGTCAGCGTAGCCCCAGTCCACTCCTGTCTTGAACTGGAATGTGCCTGTGACAATTATGCTGTATTCTGCCCCGTTCTCAAGTACGATGGATGATTCCACGGACGAACCTGTGGAAGCGGGTCCGAATGCGGGGACTGTGAGGGTGTCAAGAGACGCCGCGGCTGCCGGGGCGGCTAAAAACAGCAATACCAGAAGTATTAATAAAATATTCTTTTTCATCTTTCCTCCTGCTGCAGTTCTTTCACAATTTTTATGAATTCCTTTAATATTTCAAGATCGTTCTGTAAAATACCATATACCTCCTCAAGGTTCAATCCCCAGTAAATATGAACAAGAACATTTCTGAATCCAGCCAGATCTGAAAGCTCATCTGCAAGCTCTCTTTTAATGATTTTTTCTCTTCCAAGGATTTCGAATGTTTCTCTATAAGTTGAAGGTTTTTCAAACCCCTTTTGTGCAATTATGTAAGCAGCAATATCTATGGATGATTGAATGCTTACCAGCATGGCATGAAGCACCATGTTTCTTTTATCTCTATCTTCTCTTAACTCTTCTTTTGATAAGCCCTGATACTTCTCCCAATCCTCTAAGGCATCACTTAATTCTCTCATATAAGATAATATCCGCATATTAAATCCTCGCTAAAAATTTTTTATCTAGATAATCGTACATATATTTAATGTCAAGATATGTTGAAATGAGATTAGCTTCGTATTCTATTCTTCTGTTCTCATCTCTCTTAAATATCACAATTCCCTTTTTCAACACCTCATGCTGGAAATCGACCGGAGAATAGTCCAGTATTTTTACATCGAATTCAAATCTTGGTTTTATTTCCTTTTCTAATTCCCTTGCTATTCCCATAGCGAATTTAAATCTCTTGTAAGCATTCAGTTCTCTATTGATCACAATACCCACGTCAATATCGCTGAATTTTTCACTATCCAGGAAAGAGCCGAAAATGTATGCTATATCAATATCTTCGAATCTGGATATTACCTCTCCTATTTTTCTTTCCATCTCTTTCTTGTCCATAATTCCAGTATTACTTATATTCATTAAATTTTTCCATAATCTCCTTCTATTTATATAACACATTCATAATATTTGTATCTTTTCACCTGTTTCGGGGAATTTTTTCGGTCAAGGCGTAATTATTTCCTTTTCCTGATGAACCGTTCTGCAAACAATATCCCGATAATTGCAAGAACTTCTCCAAATCCAGGCGCCGACAAGGGAGGGGAAGTTTGAACGGGTTCTTCTCTAAAGCTCGCGGCGGCGCCTGTACCTGCAAGAATTATGAGAGCCAGCATAGCAATCATAATGATTTTTATTCCACCAAAATTTTTCATATTCAGTTCCTCCTATCACCTATAATTATAAATCACTATCAATAGTCCTCAATCCCATATTTTCAAGCAACTGTTTTGGTGTCAAAGCCATCACAATATCTTGATCTGTGAAATGTCTGTCTTTAACAATTATTGAATCCACTTCCTCCTCAGCAGCAATAACAAGATGAGGCAGGTCTTTTTCAACAATACGGTTTTGATATTGCTCTTTCTTGCCTTTATGCTGTTCATAATTAATGACTTCAAAGAATGGATTAAGAGAGACTGATTTCATGAAAAAATAACATCTTCTGTCAGCATCGGTCTTATGCATTAACCTTCTCAACACTGCCCTCAACTCCTCAATGCTGTAGTCAGAAATAACAGCTCTTTGGTATCAAGATACACTCGAATCAAGCAGACCTCTTCTTACGTATTTCGTGTATCATTTTATCCAGATCATCTTCTGAAATTTCAATATCTTTTTCAGATTTCAGCTTCTTCCAGTAATACTTATGAGAGTTAATGAGGACTGAAAGCTCACTTTCGATCAGTCTTCTGAGAGCATCATTTATAATTTCAGTCTTATTGGCATATAAATTCTCAACTATCAGTATCTCCATTCGTTCTTCAATACCTTTTGGCAGCTTTACTATCATTTCTTCCATTATGATCACCTCAGTCTAATTCTATGTTGTTTTCTTTATTAATTATATCTCGCTGGTATTTCCATGTCAACCTGTTTAATTGAAATCGTCATAATAGAAACTCTGATAATTAATGTATCGCCTTTTTTGCTGCCATCCTGCCCAATTTTACAACGAGGTTTGCACCCGGGATCAATGTGCCAGCAGCATCAGCACTGAAATCAAAGAATTTGTCATTTTCTAACACTTTCGGGGCGACTTCGACATGATATTTATGACATCTATCATATACATAGCGCGACGAAGCGACCACAAACCAGAAAGGTTCAAAGCGTTTCTGGAACGCTGCAATTTTTATATCTTCTGGTTGCACCCGCTGTATTAATTTTGCTATCATGCCGAATGCTTCAATGCGTTTTGCATTAGCTTTCTCTCGAATCTGATCAGCAGAATATCTGGCATGCAGCACCATGATACGTTCGTCCCCAAGATTTATTTCCATATGAACCTTGGTATTAAATTACGATTCATTCCATCATTTCTTCGATCACATTCAACACCGTTCCAAGAGGCATCCCCGTTTCTTTGGCAATCTCAGCCGGTGAGCATTTTCCAGGTTCCTCCTCTCTTTTCTTAAGCTTAACCATCACCGCTTCCCTTGGCGTGGTAAAGTAGAAGCTGTAACCATCCTTATATTTTCCGAGAATTCCTTTGCTCACCAGAGAATTTAAAGCTGCCGATGTGTGCGTCCTGTACTTCAGGCTTGGGAAATCGTTTCCAATACTCTCAGAGACTTCAGTTGTTGTAAGAGGTCTTTTCGCATCGACCACAAAATGCATCACAGCATCCTCAGCCTCTGTTAATTCCAGTTTCGCATCCATCCCCCGAAGCTGGCTCCCGATCTCAACAAGCCTTGTGACAAAAAAATTTCTCTTCCTGTCATCCACAAGCATCCCCGCGATTATCTCAGCTATCTTTTCCCCCTCTTCATCCAGTTCAAGGAGAGCTTTTAGCTTTGCGATGCTGCTCATATAGAAACCCCAACAGGTTCTGCCTTCTCATTGAAAAATGCAACTTCATGCGTTCGTGTGATGCTGCTCCACTTTATCCTGTTTCCTGCGATCTTTGCAGGCTGTGCTCTTGCTCTTGGCGATTCCCTGCTCACTGCATGGACCGCAAAAACCACATTCGCTCCAGCAATTCGCTCCTTAAGCTTTGCCGCAATTCTTGGCATGCTGCTTTTATCCTGCCCGGATAACTCTGCCGCGCCGTCCGGGTGTGTATGCACGCCAACAATAATATTTGGAGCATCAGGTCTTTCTCTTAGTATATGCTCAGCCATTTTTTCAGCCGCCGTTATTATCCTGTCCTGAGTTGCATGCGCCACGACCTCGTTTGATGAGAATTTATGGAGCATGTCAGGGTACGTTGAACCCGATAGCGCATACGCGATCTCAACATCGCTCTGACCTGGTCTGAACACTGACTCCACTCTTATCTCCATCTGGTTTATCAGGGAAGAAGAAAGGAGGAGATCACCGCCAGCGGCGGCAAGCTCCCTGCCAGTCCCTCCTGTTTCAACGACAGGTCTGACTTTCTTGAGCTTTATCGTGACCCTGCCGTCTCCTTCTATGCTTACCCTGATATTCTTCATTTTTCATTCGCTCACTTACTGCTGTAAGTTTACCTCAGTCTTTGGAGGTCTCCTCCCGAGCCCGAATATTACAGCAATTCCGCCAAGTATTACTGCTGCCAGTATTATCCAGGTAAGGGGTATTTCTTTTCCGGCAGCGTCAGTTTTTGGGGCACTCTCAGGATCCTTTGAGGGTTCCTTGACAGTTACAGAGTACGTAAGGCTCAAAGGCTGGTAATTGTCTTTATCATTACCCGGCCAGTACAAGCCTGTGAACGAGATAGTGTGTGAGCCGATGCGTGCTGATTTATCCGCTTTTACAGTAACAATTATAGTTCGTGATGTACCGGACGGAACACTGAATGTCCCGGCTACAACTCCGGCGCCTGCTCCCTGTCCGAAACTTTCACCGTAAACATGTATACCGCTTGGTACACTGATTCGCGCATCCACGTTCAGCGTTACATCGTTCAAGGATGGGTTGGTCATGAACAATTCAACAATTCCATCCTGGTTGGTTTCTATCACTTCGGTTACAGGTCTTAGCGTGATAGATGGGCCGACCCTGAACTTTCCTGGTGTGGTTGCAACAGGGGGGGTTGTTACAACAGGGGTTGTTACAGCCGGTGTTACTGTTACGTTCGCAGTTGGCGTCGCAGTTGCATTAGTTACATTAGTTTCATTATTCGCTGCTAATGCAGCGGGTATTCCTGCTGCAATGATGCTTAACACACAAAGCATCAGAAGTGTTTTCTTTAAGGTTTGTTTCATATATTTTCCTCCTTTCTGTACACAATAAGTTTCTATTATGACAAATTATCTTGTTTGTGTACAGAAATTAATTGTACATAATTGCATATAAAGCTTTTGGTCAGCCTGGATAAATAAATGGTACAGAAAAAAATAAAGTCAAAAAAATATTATTTTATCTCATCAATATGAGACATTTCCTCGATATCCAGAAGACTTGACATCTCCTGCGTGCTTATATCGATGCCCTGCTCCTGCACAAGCGCCATGGGATTAGTGCCGCCGATAACCGCTATCCCCATCTTGTCCCTTCCCACCTGGATGCCCAGTATGTCGCTGTTGGGCTCACCGACTTCCATTATACATGAAAAACCTGCCTCCACAAGCGCATCGAGTCTCTCCTCGATCCTGTCCCTGGCAGCCATTGGAGCTTCTCTCATGTTAGCCAGTATTTTACCCGAACCGGTCCGGATCATTTCGGTCACTGATGTGAGTTCCTGCGACATAAGTACATCAAGGGGATCTATGGTCGTGCTGTCATATGTGAGTATGTCGGTGAACCGCAAAGGCGAGCCGTCATGTATCTCGACCACGCCGCCGAATTTGGGTTTGACAGGAATGCCGGCTTTTAACAGTACCCCGTCTATCGTGATGCTGCATGCCGTGGCGATGCCAATTTTCCCCTTCTCGATCTTAATATCCCCAACCTTATCTCCAGGACTGATTATCTTGATATAGGGGCTCACTGAAAGACCGCTGTGCATCGCCTGCCTGAAAAGGTCAAGCACCCGGCTGAAATCTGAATCGTCTACGATAGATATATTAGCGATTATTTTCCCCTTTCGCTGAACCGGGTCAAAGGTCACCTCATACATCAGGCTTTCGATCCTTGAGATAATTAACATGATTTCTGACATCTTGAATCATATTATTACAGTGCGTGATAAATAGTTACCGAATTTCAGCCTCCATAAGTTGAATATCCCGAAAAAGATAAAGTATTTCAGTTAAGTGAGAAGTGTAGTACCTATGAACAGGCAGGCAGTAATTGATATTCTGAGAAAGATATTTACATTCTATGGTTACGAAGTGACTTCTTCTGATGGATGCGACCTGCTTGCAGAGAAGGAATCTGAACACCTGTTCATCAAATTTGATCCGATCCCGAACTTCAACAGTACCAGGCATTTTTCGGGGATAGTGCAGCGATATGGCGGCAAAGGCATACTGATCTCTGACCTGTTCGATGAGAAAATCCGCGCTACCGCTCTTGACGACGGGCTCTTGCTCTGGGACAGGAACGAGATCGAATCAAGGATCGGGCGGGCTGTACTGGCAGGCGCTTTCGGGCAATATGGGGTAGATAAAGCTGAAAGAAAAGAGAGCGAGATCCAGCAGACTTTTCCGATGCAAAGAGAACCGCCTAAAAAAGAGTACGAAAAGACGATCCGCATTTTCCTGCGTTCTGTTGCGGTGAATATCGGAAAATCGGACGCCCTTTCCATAGCAGAAGCAAAAGTCGGCCATGTAAAACGCCAGCAGTTGAAATTTATCCCTGTATGGTATTACAGATATTCGTTCAATACCCAGAAGAAGTTCAAGTCCAGGATGGTTGACTTAAAAGGCGAGGGCGAAGGTTATGTCAATGCAATTACAGGTGAAAATTATTTTGGTAAATGCAAGGACATACAGGATAATACGTTTGTTCCGACCCAGAACTACGAGATAAAGCAGCCCGTGGTCGAGAAGAAGGATGCTTTGAACAAAGCAGTGGATGCCATTATCAGGGAGCACACAAAGGAGGTCAGGATCAATGAGATGATTGGCGACACGATCATATTCGAGCAGAAAGTATTTGCGCCCGAACCTGCGGATATTACGATGGAAACTGAGCTTATTCACTTTCCGATATGGGAGTTATCCGGAGGACGTGAGACCATTGAGATTAACGGGTACGACGGGCATATACTTGGAGTTAAGGTTTCAAATGATGCGGAATTCGTCTGAACAAGTAATCTTTTAATCTCAGGTGAACATAAGTGGTAGCAAGGTGATATTATTCAGGAGTATGCATTCAAACGAGGTTTTTCCCAGGATATCTCGCGCATCCGCGAGCTTTTAGCGAAGAATTTTCCTGCCGGGATAAAAGAGGAGAACGGTAAACTCGAGATAAGTTATGGAGCGCTTACACGGCTGGTGGTTGGAATTAACAATAAGAGGCTTTGCGTGGAAACTGAGGCAAACAAGGGGGTTGACGACAACGCAATCATGGATACCAATAAGCGTTACAGGGTCTTTCTCGAGGAAGCAACGGGCTTGACAGCCAAAGAACGCCTCAAGAAAGCCAAGAAGGATGTACAGGGAGACTGAATTTGTGGGATGCGCTTAAAAGACAGGACATCCCTGCCTGCCTTCGCATATGTGCGGGTACTGATGGTTCGGTCACACTGCTGCTTGAGTTGCTCACGGGTAAAGCAGTAACTGTAAGGACGCTGGAGCAGAGTGTTGTAAAAGCCACTCCGGATATTGCTGAGCTTCTGGAGATAGACAGGGGCGATGAGGTCAATAACAGGCTTGTGACATTGAGCGCGGACGGAATGGTGTATGTGCTTGCGAAGTCCCTGTCTGCTATCAAAAGGATGCCGCATGAGGTCAGGAGCGACCTGATGCGCGCCGATATCCCTATCGGGAAAATCCTGCGAGAACATAAACTTGAGACGCGGCGCGATATTCTGAAGATGGAGATGGTGAGCTCTGAGTTTTTCGGGGATGTGCCTGTGCTTTCGAGGGAGTACAGGATCATCTATAAGGGC
>JAYTKX010000050.1:0-5026 GCA_043729865.1 Methanobacteriota archaeon | reverse complement strand
CAAAAACTTTTATCTCACAGCTCGGAGTGCTATATCTTCTTGCCCTTTATTTTGGGAAGATAAGAGGCAAGATCAGCTCAGATCACATGAAACGCATGCTTGTTGCCATGAAAATGCTGCCTGCCCAGATCACGCGTATTCTAAATAAGAAAGATAATATAAAGAAATTTGCAGAGACCTTCAGTTCATCCAGCGACTTCTTTTTCATAGGGCGCACATTGAATTACCCTATCGCTCTTGAGGGAGCGTTGAAGCTGAAAGAGATCTCTTACATCCATGCAGAGGGCTATGCTGCAGGGGAACTGAAGCACGGCCCGCTTGCCCTGATAACAAAAAACACGCCAGTTGTAGCAATAGCCACAAAAGGATTGACCTACGACAAAGTTGTTAACAATATCAAGGAAGTAAAAGCAAGAGACGCTCCGGTCCTTGCCATAGCGGATGAAAAAGACAGCGAAATTGAAAAATACGTTGATGCGGTAATTCGCATCCCAACGACAGAGGATATATTATCACCAGTTCTCTCAACAGTAGTGGTGCAATTGCTCTCGTATTATATCGCAAAAGCGCGAAATTGCCCTATCGACCAGCCCAGGAATCTTGCCAAAAGCGTGACGGTGGAATAATAATGGCAAATGATCCGGAAAAACATTCAAAACCTGCACAGTCCTCTGAATTTTCAAAGTTCGGCTCTTCCGGAATAAGAGGCGTGGCAAACACGGAAATTACCCCGCAGTTAGCGCTCGATTTCGGTCTTGCCACAGGCAGTGTATATCGGGAAGTCGTGATAGGTCATGACCCCAGGATCGCGGGTGAGATGATAGAACATGCGATCATATCCGGTTTGCTCTCGGCGGGATGTAAAGTACATAGAGCGGGAATGGTCCCGACACCGACGCTTGCTCTTGCCTCGAAGGACTGCGGCTGCGGAATTATGATAACAGCGTCCCATAACCCCGCCAGATATATCGGGATGAAGGTCTTTAAAAATGGGATGTCCCTGGACACAGGGCAGCAGGAAGAGATAGAAAATCTATTGGATAACAAGAAATTCACGCGTGCTGGCTGGGAGAATACAGGCGACCTTGGAGTAATGGGAACGGCTGTCAAAGACCACAGCGAGATCATTTTGAAAAATACCGGAAGTTCAGACCTGAAGGTCGTGGTTGACTGCGGTTGCGGGGCAGCCTCTGTGATTACACCTTATGTCCTGAGAGAGATGGGCTGCGAAGTGATCACCCTGAATTCACAGCCTGACGGTTACTTTCCGGGAAGGGAACCCGAACCAGTTGATGAGAATCTCAAGCTGCTGAAAAGCACGGTCAAAGCCGCTGGTGCAGACCTGGGCATTGCCCATGATGGGGATGCGGACAGGATGATGGCTGTTGATAATGAAGGGCGGTTTGTAAGCGGGGATAAAATGCTTGCATTCTTTGCGGTGAGGGAAGCTAAAAAAGCCATAGCAGTGCCTGTAGATACTTCGAGAGTGGTTGATGACATGCTCAAGGGAATAAAGATCTCAAGGACGAAAGTTGGGGATGTTTATGTGGCAGAGACGCTGAAAAAAATAAAGGGAGATTTCGGAGGTGAACCCTCCGGGGCATGGATATTCCCGAAGATATCCTTGTGTCCTGACGGCATCTATGCTGCTGCCAGGCTGGTCGAGATAGTGGAGAAAGAAGGGGAATTTAGCAAACTGCTCGCTTCAATACCCGAATATAAAGTGAAAAGAAACGCATTCCCGTGTAAGGACAGAAAGAAAGCTATGACAATTATAGCAGAAAGATTGGAAAGGCTTGGCAAGATAGATACACTCGACGGCGTCAGGGTCGACCTGGATGAAGGCTGGATACTTGTCCGCCCAAGCGGGACTGAGCCGAAGATCAGGATAACTGTTGAATCGCAGGACAGATGCGATGAATTGTATAAAAAAGCCGAAGATATAGTAAAGGGAGCCATAGCATGAAAGCGGTCATTCTTGCAGCCGGAAAGGGGACAAGGATGGGACCTCTCACGGAGAACAGACCAAAGGCAATGCTTCCGATAGCGAACAGACCTCTGCTTGAACATATGATCGTGGCAATTAAGGCAGCAGGGATAAAGGATTTTTTGATCGTTACAGGATATTGCAAAGAAAAGATAATAGATCATTTCGGAGACGGCGGGAGCCTGGGTGTAAATATAGAATACATTGAACAACAGCGCCAGAACGGAACAGCCGATGCCATAGCCGTGACAAAAAAGCTGATCAATGAAAGGTTCCTTGTCAGCAACGGTGATGTGCTTTCAGGCATCCCGGATATAAAAAATATCCTGAGCGCAAGTGGAGATGTGGTCCTGGCAGCAAAGAAAGTGGAGTCACCCGAAGAATACGGGATATTATATGTTAAAGGTAATAGAGTGGAAAAGATCGTTGAAAAACCGAAAAAGCCGCTCTCCGACCTTGCAAATGCGGGCATCTATGTATTTGAGCCTTCGATATTTGATGCGATTTCAGGAACTGGTCATTCCACAAGAGGCGAGTATGAGATCACGGACTCTATACAGCGCCTGATAGACTCTGGAAAAAGTTCAGCATATGTTTCCCTTGAAAAGTGGCAGGATATTGGATTTCCATGGCACATGCTTGAAGCTAATGAAATGATGCTTAAGAACGGGGAAGATGTGCAGTGGGAGATACGGGGGGAAGTGGAGAATCATGCGACATTGAAGGGATACGTCAGCGCTGGCGAGGGAACGATCATTCGGAACGGGGCGTATATAGAAGGACCGGTCATCATCGGTAAGAATTGTGATATCGGTCCGAACTGCTACATCAGACCTTCTACGAGCATAGGGGACAATGTGAGAATAGGAAATGCAGTTGAGGTCAAGAACAGCATAATCATGAATAATACCCACATAGGGCACTTAAGCTATGTCGGGGACAGCATAATCGGAGAACGATGCAATTTCGGCGCTGGCACTAAAGTCGCGAACCTGAGGCATGACGGCAGGACAGTGCTGGTGGAACTGGGAGGAAGGAAGTTCGATTCGGGCAGGAAAAAGCTTGGCGTAATTATGGGGGATGATGTGCATACTGGCATAAACAGTATGTTAAATGTCGGGACTACCATAGCAGGCGGCGCATGTATCGAACCTGGAGAGTTCGTGAAAGGGATGCGCAGCAAGTAAAAGATATCTTATTAATACACATATATATAATATATCATGGATTAATATTTTTTATACCGTCTCCCACTTGCGGTTTTTTATTGAAAAATATAATTTTTCATTTTTTAAAATAAAAATTAAAATCGTTATGCGTTGAAGCAATAAGGTATATATGCGTTGAGATTAATTAGAGTGCGAAGGAAATCGATATGGAGACAGCGAATAAGGAATACGGCGCAGAGCAGATACAGGTACTTGAAGGTCTTGAGCCTGTGCGCAAGCGCCCCGGAATGTTCATCGGCAGCACGGATTCAAAAGGACTTCACCACCTGGTGTATGAAGTGGTGGATAATAGCATTGATGAAGCCCTGGCTGGATATTGCAAGAACATTGATGTCATTCTCAGGTCTGACAGCACAGTAAAGGTAGTGGATGACGGGCGCGGCATCCCTGTTGAGATACTGCCGAAATACAATGCATCGGCTCTTGAAGTTGTCATGACAAAGCTTCATGCCGGCGGCAAGTTCGATAACAATGCATACAAGGTCTCAGGCGGTCTGCACGGTGTGGGCGTCTCGGTGGTCAACGCGCTCTCTGAATGGCTTGAGGTTGAGGTCAAGAGGGACGGAAAGCTCTACAAGCAGCGGTATGAACAGGGAAAACCTGTTACCAAAGTTGTGGAGATAGGATCAGCAGAGGGGACAGGGACGACGGTAACCTTCAAACCGGATAAGACGATTTTCGAGACACTTTCGTTCGATATGAATATCCTCGAAGGAAGGCTTCGTGAACTTGCGTTCCTGAACAGGGGAATTAAGATCTCGATCAGGGATGAGTTCACCCAGAAAGAGCAGGTGTTCCAGTACGAGGGGGGCATCGTCTCTTTTGTGGAGTTCCTGAACAAGAACAAGAGCGTGCTGCATGAAAAGCCCATATATTTCCAGAAGCAAAAAGATACGACTGTCGTCGAGATCGCGATGCAGTACAACGACAGCTATGTCGAAAACGTCTACGCATTTGCTAACAATATAAACACACATGAGGGCGGAACGCATCTTATCGGCTTCAAGGCTGCGCTTACCAGGGTCGCGAACGATTATGCGAAATCGAAAAATATCCTGAAAGGAGAAGAAAAGCTCTCGGGCGAGGACGTGAGGGAGGGGCTCACCGCGATCATCAATATCAAGCTAACCAACCCGCAGTTCGAGGGGCAGACGAAGACGAAGCTGGGCAACAGCGAGATCAAGGGCATAGTGGAAACGCTTGTCTCAGAAGGGCTGTCCGAGTTCCTCGAAGAGAATCCTGCCGCTTCGAAGATCATTCTTTTAAAGGCTATTGAAGCGGCAGAGGCGCGGGAGGCTGCACGCAAGGCGCGGGAACTCACACGGCGCAAGAATGCGCTTGAAGTCAGCTCACTGCCCGGAAAACTGGCAGACTGCTCAGAGAAAGACCCGGCGCATAGCGAGATTTATATTGTGGAAGGTGACAGTGCGGGTGGAAGCGCTAAGCAGGGTCGAAACCGCAGGTATCAGGCAATACTTCCCCTTCGCGGCAAGATATTGAACGTGGAAAAGGCAAGGCTCACGAAGATACTAAAGAACGAGGAGATACGCGCGCTCATAACGGCAATTGGCGCAGGGATCGGGGAAGGTGAGGAATTCGATATCAATAAGGCGCGGTATCATAGAATAATAATAATGAGCGTAGACCATTCTGAAATGACTTTCATCCGCGACCCATCAGGGATCATTCGCTCTGTGTGCGTGGGGGAGTTTATTGATAATCTCCTGGATGCCGGATCAGATGGGACAGATCATCAAGTTCTTTGTTTTGATGTCAATTCTCATAAAACGACATTCAAATCCATTAAGAA
>JAYTKX010000049.1:0-3549 GCA_043729865.1 Methanobacteriota archaeon | reverse complement strand
GTTCACCGTATGCATTGTATTCTGCAGAACTTTCGTCTTTTGACAGCAAGGCAATAGACCAGAAGGATGCTGAAGGGGTCTGCAAGTACCACGGGTTCCAGGCGAGGATGCATAAGAAGATGGGATGAATTGAACACGATCGGGATTTTGGGAAAAAAAGATGAGGTGGGATTTTAACGATGATCAGGCACGCTGAAGGTTGCGGTTTTGGAGCGTTTTATTCAGGTGCAGTTGTTGTCAGGTTTTATCTCTTGTGTTTCAGTCGGCTTCTCTATTTGCATTCCTGCAACAAGCAATATCGTCGCCAACGTCATTCTGGTTACTTCAACTACATAGTCTAGGTCTATATTGGCATATGTATCAGTTACCTCGTGGGAGTACGGGTACTTGCCCGCCTGGCACACTCCAATGACTGGGTAACCTGCCGAGTTGAAAGGCATGTGATCACTAGTCCAGATATCCAAGATTGTACAGGTAAGACTGGTATAGTCACCAGCAGCCTGTTTCATCACCTGTGCGAATTTGTGCGAGTCGGCATTTTTATATGATGTATGATTACCCTGATCCTCCCCTATGATAATGTTCCAAACTGGATTAACATCTGGATATCCTATTTCGTCGAGGTTTATGACCAAAACAATATTCATCCTGTTTGTAAGTGCGTAATCTGCATAAGCTCTGGAACCCCACAAGTTTTGCTCCTCGCCAGTGAAGGCAATAAAGCGGATGGTATAATTCATATCGACACTCTCCAGGATACGAGCGATCTCAAGCATGGCTGCAACCCCGCTTGCATTATCATTTGCACCGGGGGCTGGACATGTTTGCCAATCCCATCCTATAGTCGATTTCGCTATAGAATCATAATGTGCACAGAGAATTAAATTCTTGTCCGATTGCCCTTTCCCTTCCTTTGAACAAACTATATTTTTCTGCAAGGAGTCGCAGAGAGTGAAATCTTGATACGCCACATCAGAATATCCCATAGTGACAAATTGCTCATGTATCCACTGACTTGCCAGGACCGCTTCTTCTGAGAATGTAAAGCGAGTTGAATAGCTGGTCAAGTGTCGAATGATGCTTTTGATGTCGAGACGGGAAACCTGTCCAACCATGCCACTAATGTACTGACCAGATGTTCGTAAACCGTTCGACAACTCCGAACCTTGTGAGGTATTACTTTTGTCAGTTAAAAATAATTCTGAATTGTTATGCATCTCTTTCTCTACTAGTATTTGCATGATAATTACTTTTCGCGCCTCATCTTCAGGTTTGTGAGTTTGTCCTGGATTCTTATCGCGTTTTGGGAGCATGAGGCTCAGCCTCCAGGCAGTCACAAACCCCGTACAAATGTACGAGGCATGTAGCCAGCGTTTCTGTCCAATTCCTGTCATCTTAACAGGAACGTTTGTATTCTCCCTCAGAATACTAAAAGTCCGTCATTACCCTGTACTGGTCGATCTCAGGCTGCTTCATTTCCTCAATGAACTGCTCTGTCATTGAGCGAACATCCTTGGCTTTAGTTATCGCGCGTCCCACTACCACGATATCGGCGCCTGCCTTGAGCGCGTCCTTGACCGTTTCGACGCGGATGCCGCCAGCGACCGCAATAAGCATTCTTTCGGACAGTTTCTTCATTGCTGGTATGTCTGCCCAGGCATGTTCTGCCTTGCCTTCAGTATCGATAGCCCTGTGGAGTTCGACCACATCAGGTTTGACCGCCAGGGCTTTCAGGACAGAAAGCGGCTTTTCGACATTCAGCATGTCGATAACTGCGTAAATACCTGTCTTCTTTGCTTCTTTAATGGCTTTTTCGATAGTAGATACCGGCGCAAGTCCGGAAATAACCACAGCATCAGCCGTAGCATCAGCCACCATGCGCGCTTCCAGGTTGCCCGTGTCCAGGGTCTTCAGGTCAGCCACTATAAAGGCATTCGGACGCACTTCCCGTATTGACTGCACGACGTCCACGCCGTATCTCTTGATAAGCGGTGTGCCTGCCTCGATAATAAGATGGTCGCTCTCCGGGATCTGCTTCAGTATGCTCTTTACTGCATTGATATCCGGTATGTCGATGGCGACCTGCAAGTATGGTGGATTCCAGAGCCTGACAACCTTGAATCCCATTACCGGGTGCATGGTGCGGTCTTTCTCGTACATCACGGTCTTTGCATCCGGGAATCCCTGCATCGCCCTCTCGATGGCAAGCTTTGTGGCGCCGTAGTTGTACCGGTATATCTTGTTGTAATCCTTTGCTTCAGGATGGATGAAAACGCTAACAATGATAGAAAGTTCTTCGATCTGGTCTTCAGGGATTATGCCTTCCTGCACAGAATCCGCTACCGCCCTTGCCACTGCTGTTTGCGCAGGACCGAATATCTGGGCTGCCTGCGGCATATTCTTGACTGTAACTTTCGGGACGATGAGCGTAGCCGGTTTCGTAAGCAGGTTCGGTCTTATGACCGCCAGGAGCGGTGTATGCCCCATTGAAAGCTGCGTGAACCCGTTCGCAAATGCCTGTCCTACCGGACCGGTTTTCTCTCCAATGATAAGATCGATATGAGCCAGTTCAGGCTCCTCTCCGATTAAAGCTTCGCCTACTAAAAACACTGTTATACCTCTGGGCTTAAGATAGATAGTTTAGTATTTAAACATATTTCTGGAATCTCTGGAAATATCCCGGAGATAAATACGAGATCTCATATGCTGAACTGAATATTGATTTTGATGAAAATCTCAGTTCATAAGGGATATATCTATCCTGAAGCTGCCTTCAAGCCTTCTGTAAACTCGCTACTGCCCGGAATTGAAAATATCGTATATATTTTCCAGAACGGTTTTATTCTCATCTCTCCGTTCAAAATCGCCATCCCATGCGCGGGATAGCGCTTCGATAAGCGTTTTCCCGGTCGCGAACCCGCACGGGTTCGTGTGCTTGACCACTGCCGCAGCGATCTCATCCTTATACTCAAGTACAATATTAAGCGCGCTTTCAGCGTCAACATAGTTGTTATATGAAAGCGCCTTTCCCACCTTAAATCATAAATAGTTCGTAATGTTAGTTCTGAATAGCTTAATTGGTATCTCAAAAGGCACCATCATGACTACTACAGCCTTGTAGAGCCATACAGAAAAGATGGAAAGAATCAGCATAATAAATTATGAATATTTCGTGAACTTGATTGTATAGAGGATAAGAAAAAGGACATTGAAAATTACCTTTACATTACTCTGAAAGAACGTGATGCAGACAGCCTGAGATTTGTTTTTTATGATCTCACAGATTCATATTTTGAAGGAAGAATCTTAAACATCTTGAAGGGAATAAATATATTTATATAACTGCTTTGGATAAAAATCAGATTCCTAACCTAAAAAACGTCTATATCGAACGTTTTGAGATACTGAACTCAGAGAATATGATAGACGCTATGTTCTGATATTCAACCCGGAGATGTTTGTTGATGAAAATAACTCTCGCGAAAAATTGATAATAAGAGCAAAAGCATATCTGGAAGAAGAAAGCAAAGCCTTGTCCAATGCAGAAAA
>JAYTKX010000048.1:0-3959 GCA_043729865.1 Methanobacteriota archaeon | reverse complement strand
ACGATTCTTAAATTTCCGTAATATTTTAACCGCAGATGAACGCAGATAAACGCGGATACGTTGCTATTAATCTGCGTTCATCTGCGTTTATCTGCGGTTATCTGCGGTTATCTGCGGTTATCTGCGGTTTTTTATTTTTCATAAATTATTTACGATTATTTGAGATTCTTGCTATAAGTATACGGTGTTCAATAACTGATCATTTCTCTATTATCGTCTCCTCTATCTTTATCCCGAAATGCCTCGCCGCCGCCTCAAAGTGCACCAGCACCTCATCGCCCTCTTTGAGCACGGTCACAGGCACAGGCTTTCCGTCAGCCCCGACAAGTTTAATTGTCTCTGCGTTCTGGAGCAGGGTCTTGATCTTTGCGCCTTCAACCTCGGCTTCAACAAGCATCAGCGGGCGGCGCTCTATCTTCACTCTTCCAACTACGGCAGGTCTCGTCTCACCGCCTGAGTTCACCACAAGGACATCATCTCCTGCGCACAATTCAGAGAGGTATCTGGTCTTCTCACCAACCCTTATATACGCATGCACCGCCCCGGCGTTCACCCTGAAAGGACGGGCTGCCACGTACGGGCTCTCCTCGGATTCCGAATGTACCAGGAAAAGACCGTTGCTCTGTGAACCTATCAGCATCCCTTCCCCCAGGACCATTAGCGATGCAGTATCCACGCACACCCGGTCTCCCATGCCTACCTGCTTCACCTTTGTCACGCGGGCTTTTACAAGTGGTATTTTTTCCATCCCTGATCTGTCCCTGACGCTCATGACCTTCTTGATCTCCGAGAGGTCATCCGTATCCAGCAATACGCCGTCAGAGCCGTGTTCCAGCGTCTCAAGCGCAAGCTTTGCTTCTTCTGAGTCACGGACGCCTGCGATTATTTCGACATCAAGCTTCTGCAAACCTGCGATCAGGTTCTCAAGCGGTATCACTTTCCAGTCAGTGCCTATAACGAGAAGGTAATCGCAGACTTTGCCAAGTTCAAGTGCGAACTCCTCGTAACTCTTGTTCTTTATGATAACGTAACCTGCAATGGTCTTTCCTTCGCCGGAAAGCCGCCTTGCCTTTAAGATGTCACCAGAATGCTCGAAGTCAGCAGGCAGTTTCCTGGTCCCGTCGCCTTCGCCGCCTTTGCCCACAAGTATGATATCAGCATCAATATCCGGCGCTGCGATCCTGATATTGCCCAGGTTCCTTACGGTCTTTATATCATCAATATTCACAACAACGCAGTCCGCGCCTGATTCAAGCCCTGTGGTGATGCGTGGTTTATTTTCATCCCATGTCCCTTCATCAGCCTTTATCCAGACGGTTTTATCTTTATTCACCTGAGAGCCTCCATGGCATCCTCAACGCTTGCTCCTTTATGGACGATCAATGTCAGGGCGCGGGTCATCGCGGTTGGATTTTCATGCTGGAACACATTCCTGCCTATAGCGACACCGCGTCCTCCGGCATCTATCGCTGCACGCACCATGGCAAGGAATTCCTCATCCGTATTGGTTTTTGGACCTCCTGCCATTACCACAGGCACAGGACAGCCTTCAACGACCGCCCTGAACGTATCTATATCCCCTGTGAAATTGGTTTTTATGATATCTGCGCCCAGTTCTGCGCCCACGCGCGCAACATGAGCCACAAGCTCGGCGTCATTTGAGTTCTTGATATCCTTGCCGCGCGGGTACATCATCGCGATCAGCGGCATTCCCCATATATCGCAATATTCAGCAACGTCACCAAGTTTTTTCAATTGCCTGGCTTCGGTCTCTGAACCGATATTAATATGAACGCTCACTGCGTCAGCCCCCATTTTTATGGCTTCCTCTACAGTGCATACCTGCACCTTGTCGTTGGGGTCTGGTCCAAGAGATGTTGATGCGCTCATGTGTATGATCAGTCCGATATCGCGTCCGTATCCGCGGTGACCGTGTTTTGCCATGCCTTTCTGCAAGAGGACAGCGTTCGCCCCACCATCTGCGACCCTGTTCACCATTTCAGCAAGGTTTACAATTCCCCTTACCGGTCCCATGGAAATCCCGTGGTCCATAGGGATTATTACCATATTCCTGCTTTCCCTGTCCATGATCCTTTCAAGTCGTATTTTTTTACCTATTTCAGACAATTAATTCACCTTCGTAATCAATTTTGTGTTAGTATGTTACACACTAACACGGTAAATGCAATATATATAATTAACGCAAAAATCCCGAATCCATCTCAAATGATCATTTTTACTTTTTCTGCGGCTTTTTTCAACTCGTTAAGAACAAGACCAACATAACCTTCTTTTCCAACCAGAACAACGATCAGTGCGTCGGGCCCGGCAGCATAAGTAATGAGGTGCTTATCTTCTGTTTCGACGATGATGTTTTTTGGTTTCTGTTCCCTGAGTCGCTGGGTGGTTGATTCAGCAGATATATACAGCGTAGCCGTAAGCGCGGCAAAAGCCTCGCTGCTTAACATTCCATTCCCCTCCCTGGAAACCATCAGCAGTCCCTGCCTGGAAACTATTGCAGATAGTTCAATGCCTCCTACTGCTCCAAGATCATCAAGAACTTTTTCAAGTGACTGAGTTTTTGTTTCCATTACTTCTCCGGGAAATTTAGTACTTTATAAACAATCGTTAAGAAATAGATTACGCCTGTTTGAAAAATGAACAGCATTAAATCCTGTATCAAATGGACGACCTCATCACCATAGATTGAATCGAATTCAGGATACTCAAGAAATGAAGCTATTAGAAAAAATGGCGATAATAACAATATATAATTAAAAGCAGATTTCATCTGGTCGAATTTCAAATATGTTATTGACCTCAAAAGATCCGTATCCATTTTCCGGAGCTTCTGATATATTACAAAAATCAGCCCAACTATGAAGAGCCTCAATGAAAAATCTATCAGATTAAAAACATAAAAAATATCCATTTTTATCTCAGACAAACATACCTTCGGAATGCAAATTCTGTTTTTCTCCGGGCGCTTTCAACTTTTTTATGGCGTTTAGCAGATCATCATTTCCAACCCCCTGGCGTTCCTCCCGGACAGCAAACATGCCTGCTTCCATGGCGATCGCTTTGAGGTCAGAGCCGCTCATTCCTTCTGTAAGCGATACGATCTCTTCAAAATTTACATCTTCCAGAAGTTTCATTTTTCTGCAGTGGATCTTAAGTATCATCAAACGCCCTTCCACATCAGGCATCGGGATATTTATGAACCTGTCGAACCGTCCCGGTCGAAGCAGCGCCGAATCAAGTATATCCGGTCTATTTGTGGCAGCGATGATCCTGACATTTCCACGGGGATTGAAACCGTCCATTTCAGAAAGAAGCTGCATCAGCGTGCGCTGGACTTCCCTGTCTCCAGAGGTTGCTGATTCAAGCCGCTTTGCCCCTATGGAATCAAGTTCATCAATGAATATGATGCTGGGGGCTTTTTCCTTAGCCATCTTGAATAGGTCGCGCACAAGCCTTGCGCCTTCTCCGATGTATTTCTGTACCAGTTCAGAACCCACTATCCTGATGAATGTGGCTTTTGTCTGTCCTGCTGCGGCTTTTGCGAGAAGCGTCTTGCCTGTCCCGGGTGGACCATATAAAAGAACGCCTTTTGGCGGTTCTATGCCGATGCGTTCAAATACCTCAGGTCTTGTAAGCGGCAATTCCACGGCTTCTCTCAATTCGCGTATCGGTTCATCCAGTCCGCCTATATCAGAATATGATGCATCGGGTTTTTCCAGTACCTCCATGCCGTTCACGAATGGATCGCGCGAGGAAGGAAGTATGCTTGTCACGGCAAGGGTCTGGTAATTTAATGAGACCCTTGTCCCTGGAATTAATTCAGAGCTGTTTATGAACTGTGACGCCCCAACTACGAACTGTGGACCTGTGCTGCTTCTGATAACCACTCTATTACCCTCAAGAACGTCAACGACATTTCCAACGACCTGAGGTGTCAT
>JAYTKX010000047.1:0-5259 GCA_043729865.1 Methanobacteriota archaeon | reverse complement strand
GCATATGGAATCGGTTACATTATTGAAGACGGTCTTATCAGATTTCCGATTGAACCATATTATATCCTATTTATATTCTCCATTGGATTCGTCATATTCTCGGTTTATTTTGAAAAAGAGAGGGGTGCAATATATCCCTGGTCGCTCATGGGGGGGGCGATAGTATCAGCAATTGTTTCATTCATATTAACAGCAGCCATCGGTGGGTTTCGCTACATCTCTGATAACGGGTTCAAAGACCTGACCACAGATATATGGTTGTATGCCCTTTCCATTTGCATTATACTTAGCATGATACTGTTAAACCTCGCTAAAAATAAGCTATAGTCACCTGGCGCGTTATATCAATACATCTTCAATCCCTGCTTCTCTTACAATATCAAGCGCCTTCTGGATCTCCACCGGCATAAGGCTGCGATTGATTTCGGGATGCTCATAAGCCCTGTAGGTCGGACGGTACTGGAACATCAGGTTGAACCTGATTTTTGGGATATTCTCTTTTACCCACTTCACGATAGGGACTGTGCAGCATTCAATATGACCTGGAAGAACAAGCTGCCGAAGCAGGATCTCACCGCCAGTATAAGCTTTCATGAAATTGCGTGTTACAACATTCCAGTAGTCAGGTACGTTAGAATATTTTTTTGCGCACTCATCATTCCCGTATCTCATATCCCCAAGATATACATCCACAACGCCCTCAAGCAGCCCGGCTATCTCTCTTGAATAGTACATATTGGAGTTCCAGATGACGGGGACATTTACCTTCAGGGCATTCAGTATCTTAAGGATGGTATGTGTATGTGGCGTTGGCGTGACGAAATTCACATTTCTGGAACCGTATGCGCGCCGCAGGGTGATCGTCCTTGCAAGCTCCTGCGGTAGAATGGGAATACCGCTTCGTGGAGCCTGTGAGATATCCCAGTTCTGGCAATAAGCGCATCTAAAATTGCATCCGGTGAAGAATATCGTATGTGAAGGGACAAGTTCAGGTTCCTCTCCCTGATGCAGGAACTCTGCTGAATAGCGCGAGACCGCATCCAGCCTGCAGTAACCTGTCCTTTTCTTCTTACGGTTGGCTCCGCAGCGCCTCTCGCAAAAATGGCAGTTCTCAAGTATCTTATTCGCGATCGCGACCTTAAGGTCAAGAAGCGAGGATACAGCCGGGGGAGGAAGGTCATGCATAGAGCTTACAAATTCCATCCTCCCGCGGAAGGACTTCATCGCATCATCGTGCAGTCCCCAGAGTTCAGGAAGGGGTGAATCCTTATTGAAATCAAGGCTCACGGATCTTGAGATCAGGAACTGTGAAGGGAGCCTGTCCCTCATTACTTTAAGGTATCTCGCAAGATATATTGGTTCCCTGTAATTCAAATTCATGATCATTTAGCTGCTATTTTCCGCTGCCTCATCAACCCATATCCGTTTAACTTCAGTACACCCGGATTACAAAGCTTTTTTAGTATTAAAGATTATCATTAATCAAAATATAATTAAAACATACTAAAGGACGGTGAATAGATTTGGTAATCGGTGTAACTCTTGTGAACGTGGTGCCAGGGCAGGAAAAAGCGGCATACAATGAATTGATCAAGGTAAAAGGGATAAAAGATGTATATCATGTGTTCGGGGAATTCGATTTTGTTGTAATAAGCAATGTGGAAGGATTGAGCACTCTGAATAAACTTGTTGATACCATCAGAGAAAGTGGGAATGTCACTAAAACGCAGACAATAGTTGGAGCAGAACTTTAAGAGGCTTCCCTGATGGTCATAGCCGAAGAGCTTGCGAAGAAGCAAAAAGCGATCAGCATCGCTGAGTTCTTTGAAAAAAACAGGCAGATACTGGGATTTGATTCAGGCCCACGGTGTCTTCTGACTTCTGTGAAAGAAGCGGTGGATAATGCCCTTGACGCGTGCGAGGAATCAGGGATACTGCCTGATATTTTCATCAAGATAGAAAGCAAATCAAAAGATAGCGCTACTCTTATCGTGGAGGATAACGGGCCTGGCATCGTTAAAGAGCAGATACCCAGGGTTTTTGCAAAATTGCTTTACGGTTCGCGTTTCCATTCAGTGAAACAGAGCAGGGGGCAGCAGGGTATCGGCATCTCGGCTGCGGTACTGTATTCTCAGCTTACTTCGGGACGTCCCGCGAAGATAGTGTCCAAGATCGATAAGAAGGCTCCGGCACATTATTTTGAACTCCTGATAAATACGCAGACGAATGAACCTGAGATCATAGCGGATAAGATAATCGAGTGGGACAGGCTCAGGGGCACGCGCATTGAACTTGAGATGGCGGCTTCGTATGTTAAGGGTAGGCGCCAGTCAGTGTATGAATACCTGAAGGACACGGCGATAGTGAACCCCCATGCCCGCATCACACTCATCGAGCCGGACAATAACCAGATAGTATTCGAGAGGGTGACAGACAAGGTACCTGTGCAGGCTGCTGAGATACTCCCGCATCCGCACGGCATCGAACTCGGGACACTTATGAAGATGCTGCGGTACACAGAACAGGATAATCTTGCCCTCTTTTTACGACATTCATTTTCACGGATCGGGCCGCAGACAGCATCTGAGATATGCAAGAAATCCGGTCTTGATACTGAAAAAGACCCGAAGGAAGTGACGCTTGATGAGGCAAAGAGACTGCATGAGGCTTTCACTAAAGTAAAGATATTGGCCCCGCCTACGGACTGCCTTTCACCCATAACCGAGGAACTCATCCGCAAGGGACTTGAGAAGGAACACACCATCGATTTTATAGAGACCACGACGCGTCCCGCCGCAGTGCACAGCGGGCACCCGTTCCAGGTCGAAGCTGGCATTGCATACGGCGGCAATCTCCCGAAGGAGGAAAAGGTGGAGATACTGCGATTTGCCAACCGCGTGCCGCTCCTGTACCAGCAGGGAGCGTGCGCCGTTACCCATGCAGTGGAGGGAATCAAATGGAGGGCTTATTCCCTTGACCAGCCCGGCGATTCTATTCCCGTCGGTCCTGCGATAATACTTGTGCATGTGGCTTCCACGCACATCCCCTTCACCTCAGAAGCAAAAGAAGCGATCGCGGACGTGCCGGAGATAGTCCAGGAGATAGATCTTGCGCTGAAGGAAGTGGGACGGCGGCTCAAACTCTACCTGTCAAGGCAGGATAAACTGGAGCTTCGAAGGGAGAAGGAAGAGATCATCCAGCAGATACTCCCCCGCATCGCAAAGAAGGTGGGGGAGATACTTGACCGCCCCACGCCTGACATTGCCCCGGTCGTGGCAAAGATAATGGGTAACGTGTTCATACGCAGGCTTGTCTCGCAAAACGGTAAAGGATGCGAGGTTGAGATACGGCTTAAGAACCACAGCGAATCAGTGCGGCACTTTTCGCTTCATGAGACCCTGCCATATACCATTAAAGATCCGAGCCCAGAGCCCAGGAAGATACCTCTTGGCAAGCAGACCGATCATCTCTGGAAGATTTCGCTTAAGCCGCAGGAAGAGAAAGCGATCGTTTACAGGCTGGATATCGATCAGGAAGAAGCTTCAAAACTCCCGCAGCTTGTGGCTGAGGGCATTGATGAGGAACTTATCACAGGTGCAAAGGTGGTGAACGTATGACATTCAAGAGCAATAAAGAACAGCACGATTCTCAGGCAAAGACAACGCTGAAGAAGCTTATCCAGGATTTCTACGAGCAGTTCGAGAGCGAGAACATTCCCCATATAGTGCTGCCCTCCCGAACAAAGAAGAATATCGAATTAAGTGAAGAATCTGATGTGTGGGTATATGGGGACAGCGAGAGCATGCGCAGCGCCAAGACCGTTAAGGGCGCAAAGCAGATATTGAAGACCTCTTATGTTGTCGATCTGCTGATAAAAGGACATCTTGATCATAATAAGAGTTCAACGCTGAGAGAACTTTACTACATCAGCGAGAACTGGGATATCGCCAAGTTCCATGAGCAAAGCGAAAGCGACCGGCTCATCGAAGACCTTGAGATAATCACTGGCTTGCAGCGTGAGGATTTCCATGTGCGCCCTGAGGAGAACGGCGCCACGATGTTCGGGCCCATCAAGATAAAGGAGGTCACAAAACGGGGCGAGCGCACCATGCACTGCCAGGAGGAGGTAGGCGAAGCAGGGTACCAGATACCCTATAACGTGGAGACGGTACAGTTCCTTGAGCACGATGCCAAGTTCATTATCGCCATCGAGACCGGCGGTATGTACGACAGGCTCATAGAGAATGGGTTTGATGAGAAATTCAATGCAATTCTGGTGCACCTCAAAGGGCAGCCCGCGCGCAGCACCCGCCGCCTCATAAAGCGCATGAACGAAGAGCTGAATATCCCTGTGGTTGTGTTCACTGACGGCGATCCCTGGAGCTTCCGCATCTTCGCAAGCGTGGCATACGGCGCCATCAAGAGCGCGCATCTTTCAGAGTTCATGGCTACGCCTGCGGCAAAGTTCATAGGGGTGCAGTCATCGGATATCGTGGAGTATGAGCTTTCAACGGACAAGCTCAATGACCAGGATATCAAGGCGCTTCAGAGCGAGCTTACAGACCCGAGATTTGAGACTGATTACTGGAAAGAGCAGATAAACATGATGCTTAAGCTGGGGAAGAAGTCTGAACAGCAGGCTTTTGCGGGGAAGGGGCTGGATTATGTGACGGATACTTATCTGCCGGAAAGGCTGGGGGAGATGGGGGTGGTGTGATATTAAGAAATGTAACTCAAATTTAATATATTTTCGTATGAGAAAAAGTAGATATAAATATATTCAATAACAATTTATTATATAATGAATGAAATTGAAAAATCTGAGAATAATTTAATAGAACAGACCAAAAAAATATTTGAAAATCACAGAGTCCTGAAAAAGCAATTGACAGGGCATCTTATATTACCGCTTCGCTCATCAAAGCAGTATTTAATTATCAAACAATTCCATTCGAAGTTGAAGAAGAATATAAGAAAGCAATTGCTACGCGCAAAAATTTGATTGGTTTTATTATTTCTAAAATAGATAGTAATTGGTTTAGAATCGAAAAAAAAATGGAAATGGTTCAATAAAGATTAATCCGAAAGCTTCGCACCTTTTTTCATAAAGCTCAATTTGCCCGCCCGTCTTCACCTACGCGCCCGGCGCCGCCGAGATGAGCGAGCTTCCCGCTTCGCGCCCTTTGCGTCCTTCACGGTGCCCTGCCCAGCCAAAACTCAAAACACGCTCAAATAACGCAACCCCCCCCCATTCCACAC
>JAYTKX010000046.1:0-3571 GCA_043729865.1 Methanobacteriota archaeon | reverse complement strand
CAACTGGAAACTCTAATATATTGATTAAAAAAGGGTGATTCTGCAATCTTTTATGAGCTACTTCGTTGAGTAGAATTCCTTAACCGATGACCAATGAATGGGAGTTAATCATTCAGAATCGTCAGGCGACATCCCGTTCTCCTCAACGAACTTGTGAACTTCTTCTATTCCTTTTGTGCCCGGTTTTCGCTTGCAGGCTTTGAGGTGTGCTGATAGTCCTTTTTTATCTATTTGTTGTTGAGATAAAATAAAGGGTTTCTGTCCTTCCTGGCTCCGGTGATCAAGGACCGCAGCGGGACAGATTCAAGAAGATTTATATGAAATGAAACCCTGAGTGAAGCTCATACTTTCTGGAATATATATGATCTACTTATATTGGAATGGAGACAGAAGCGATGAATAAATATATTGAGTTGCTAAACGGCGGACTTGGTCTTGTTCTACTTATATTAGTCCTGGTGATCATAAAGGATTTTAATAAAGAATTCTACGCAAGAACCCTGCGGTTCCAGGTCTTTGCTGCATTTCTTCTGCTTAGCGTGGTGACATTCTCTATCAAGGAACTGTATAAATACGGACCTCTTGATTTCATCGGTTTTGACCCCATTATCGCGGAATTACTTGAGACGTTATATCTTATCCTGACAATATCGGCGGTTTTTATCCTTATGGGGATGCGAAAACAAAAACCATTGCCATAATAACGATGATATGAATAAAACAGGATTATGTTCATAAAAAACCTGAATTACTTTCCCAGCGCCTTCATGAACCTCTCCCTGATCTCCATTGCTGAAAACGGTATCTCCCTGCACATGGCATTGACGGGTTTCACGATCACATGAATGAATGCAGTCCTGCGCAGCAAAGCTTCCTTCAACTCCTCGCGTGTATGCGCTTTTTTTGTATCGCTGATACCATTTGCCTTTGCCAGTAGTTCAAGGTCTATCAGACTGTTCGTGCATGTCATCTGGTTCCCTGTTGAACCGCATGCTGCATTATCGATGGCAACAATGGTAAGGTTCCCGGGACTGTAGCCTCCAATGGATGCCAGGGCGTTCGGGTTCATGAGAATGCTCCCGTCTCCGTCGATGACGTACACATGCCTCTCCTGCGTAAGTGCAAGCCCAAGCCCGATAGACGAAACAAGCCCCATTGACCCGGTCATATAGAAATTAAGCTCCCTGTCCTTTATCTCATAAAGCTCTTTTGAAGGTATTCCGAGGTTAGATACTATGATGTTATCACCCACAACAGAAACAAGAGTCTTGATCGCTTCATAACGCGTCATTTCAGGTTTTTTTATTTCTGATATGAACTCGATCTGAGAGAGCCTTGGTGTTATCTCACACGGGACGGGATTCTCGCAGGTTGAGCCTTCCCATACAGCAGGTGAGATCAAAACAACATGGGGATGGGCATTATCGAAAGAATCCTTTATTGCAATATCTATTTTATCTATCTCATCTTTCGTTTCGACCATGGTGAACTCTATACCAGCGGCATCCAGTATCGCGGGTAGCTTTTTCCCGAACTGCCACTGCGCTTCGATCGCCTCCTTATGAACGCCGCGCCAGCTTGCAAGCACAGGCAGCGGGATGCCGTATGTGAGGTTCAGGGATTCAAGCGCATTTATCATATTGCCTATGCCTGTGCTCTGAATGACCATGATGGGTCGTTTACCTCCGAGATAAAGACCTGCGCAAATACCAACGCCGTTCTCCTCTCTCGTCAGGGGAATGGTCTTCAGGTTTTTTTCTATCAGGGGCAGAAGCGCTTTTATCCTGTCGCACGGCAACGTAGCTGCATAATCTATCCTGTTTTTCCTGAGAATATCAATTACTCGAAGTTCTGGTATTTCTTTCAAGCCAATACCTTTCTTTTAATTATCTCTTCAAGCGGAACATTCGCATTTTCAACGATCGACTCCGGCTCAATTTTTGACAGGGTATAATCCTGTTCAAGGCGCTTCACTCCCCCGCCAGTTATATTTAACAGAATATGGTCATCTGCATCGACTTTATGGTCATTCACCGCTTCGATAAGCGATGCTGCGGCAACTCCGGCTGGTGCAAATATATCTATCCCTTCGAACCGTTCGAACAACTGCTGTGCTTTTTTCGCTTCGTTATTGGAAATCCCGTACATAGTACCCTGTGTAGAGCACAGCGCATCATAGACGCCGCCAGCTACTGAATATGGAGGTTCCCTGTTGGAAAGGATGTCAGCATACATCTCGTGTATGAGTTTCTTTGGGTCAGGCATATCAATGTCCATGATTATTTCGCGCCGTCCCGCTTTCCATGCATTGTACATGGGCGCAAAAGGCAGGTTCTGGGAAAGATGAAGTTGCGGCAGTCCACCTGCGAACCTTCCATCCCCCAGCAGCCGCAGCGCAGCTTCCCATGCAGCAATGCCGCCTGTCCCGCTCCCTATTGCCTGGAAATAATGGTCAGGCATCCGTTTCATGGTTACAGCGGCATCCAGCATCACAGTTCCCATACCGTCCCTTCGCGCCACGTTCCTTGCGCCGCCTTCTGCCTGCATGCCGGGAAGCGCGGCGATCCTGTCTGCAAGATGTATCGAATCCGTATAATCGCAGTTATTACCCATTTGTATAATATGGATGGATGCAGTTGGTTCTTCAGGCAGCCACATCCTTGTCATCCCGCTTGAAGGCACAACAATATACACTTCTGCGCCAGTCATCGCTGACACATGAGAAAAAGCGCGCGCAGTATTTCCCGCTGAAGCAAGGACAAGTGAGCGGTTTCCACCTCTGGTTTTCTGGACTGTGGGAAAAGCCTCAAGTTCCTTGAAACTGCACGTTCTTATGTAAGCGCCTTTTTCAGGCCAGTAGCCATTGAAAGAGATGAACAGGTTGTTAAGCCCCAGTTCTGCTGCAAGTTCCGTACTCCTGTAGGTAACTGGACCTGAATCCGTGGTCATTATCTCGTGTATAGGCAGCCAGTCGTGGAACTTACCCATCCCCGGGACGTCCTTTAACATGAGCTGTTTTTTCCTGTAATTTGTACGCAGGAGCGCGCCATCGTTTGGGCATTTCAATCTGTCATCAGTATAAGTACTTGAACATCCTGCGCAGACAAGGTCATATTTTGACATGAGAAATGGTTTAATTCAGTTAGGTATATATGTTTTTCCTTTGAAGGCAGGATTTCTTCCTATACAGGACACTAATCTAATTTTTATATACATTTGTCCAATCCAGACCACAGATAGATATTTAATCTTTCTAAAAATATCAGTGACTCATGAAATGCCCCACATGCGGCAGTGACTGCGTCATGGATCCTGAAAAAGTTCTGGACGGGCTGTTCCAGATGTATCTGGCATGCAGGTCATGCCCTCCTGACCCGCTATATGACAAGAACGCGCCGCTATATGAAAACATTGACTCAGCGACAGGAAGATGCCAGAAATGCGGCAGGAGGCATCTTGACCACGTTACAGGTCATGTGCTGACCATCCTTAAAGATAGCGGTCTTTTTCCCCGGGACGCCTCATTGAAAGAAGTAGGAACTCCGCTGATCGCTATTGGTTATCAGGTACC